>NZ_SFBV01000340.1:0-9967 GCF_007095585.1 Microcystis sp. M_OC_Ca_00000000_C217Col | reverse complement strand
TTAACCTGTTTGTGCCTTAAGTCCTTCCCTGTATGGATTTCAGCTACTTTTGAGCGTAGGCGCTCTCATCGAATTTTATTTTAAGTTAATTATTTGCATAACAATTCCCGAAGAGCCTTTATATTCAGGATCAAGGACTGGATAAATTTTGTCAAAATTATCCTGATTCTTAAATCAAAGTGATCCCCCCCAACCCCCCTTAAAAAGGGGGGAGAATACCTCAACTTAATTGTATTCTCAAGGAACAATAGATTAAATCCCTGTAGCGATAAATGCTGTCCAATAATAGGGATTGGCAAAGGGATAGGGTTCACGTTTAACCGCAGCTTCTAATAAGTCTTGGAATTTTCTTCTATCCCGTTTACTTTCAAAGACTCGATCAAGTAATTGCTGGAATTTTTGACTATTTTTAATTCTGGCTAATTTTTGACTATTCAATGTTCTTAACCAGGTTTGAGTATGATTTAAAACAATAGCGATACTTCCTTCATCTCGGATAGAAATTCGTTTAAGATCGTGATAAAATTTAGCCATAAATAACGTGTTTGCTAGGGGATCTACTGTCCAAAGGGTGCTAACAACACTAGAACTTCCTGCAAATAGAAACCCACTCGGTAAACCCACATATTCATCACTAATACTATCGGCTTTACTTTCGATTATACCACTTTCACAAGCAGAAAAAGTGACTAAACGACATTCTCTTAAGTCAAATTTTTCAAATACTTCTGCTAGGGTTAGGTTAGCTAATTCTCCTAAGTTACCGTCTGGATCTGCTAACATTAAAGCTGAGTCTCTAGGGGATTCATTATTAAATTTACCATGACAGGAAAAGTGAAGACAATGAGATGCTTGTAATTCTTGACGACGGTTTTCTAGGGTTTGTTCTGATGCTTCTAATTCCCCAATAATAATAGTTTTTTCAGTAGCAAATCCTTGACTAATTCTCTCGATTTCTAGATTTGCACCTAAGAGAGGTTTTAGGTCTTTTCTGGTGGGGTTTTTAATGGCAAAAAGACGAGTAAAGTTTTCACGCTGTAATGATTTTACCAGTTTTAAGAGTTGGCAACTGGGAACGTATCCTACACCATTAGAAAAGCGTTGATAGAGAAATTGTCCATTTTTTAGGGGTAAACAATGAAGGGGAATAATATGTAAAAACCAATGGGGAATTAGGATGAGACGAGAGCAGGATTTAGGAATCAGTTCTAAAAGTTCATCAATGGGGAGAATTTCTGAGAGTTGATTTAAACAATCATTAAGATTATTGATCCACTCGGTTTTATTATTTTCATAAGCATCACGATAATTTTTAATAAAATCAATCAATTTTCCTCGATCTTCTGCTGAAGATTGCCAAACTTTAACCCCTTTTACCTCAAAATCCCCCCCTTTTGAAGGGGGGTTAGGGGGGATCAAACCTTTTAAAGGGGGGTTAGGGGGGATCAAACCTTTTGAAGGGTGGTTAGGGGGGATCAAACCCTCATTAGTAACAATAAACGCCATAATACTATCCCCTGAAATATACCATTCTAAGATGGCAGTATCTTGATCAATTAAGGATTGAATCTCACTTAGAGGAATACTTTCAACCTTTTGAGTTAAGCTAAAAGTGGGATCTATGGGGGTGATTTCTCGGTCAATTAGTTGATTTAATTCTTGTTTTAATTGATTGAGGTGAGTATAGTCATTTAAGATGGGTTGTCTTTGTTGATCTAGGGGTAAAATTTCTCCCCTATTGCGGGTTTGTTCTTGGATGGCTAACCGTTGTTCTTCGCCAATAATGGCACGACGGAGGCGATCTAATTCGGTAATAATTATTTGGGGGATATTACCTTTAGGATAGATATCTCGTTCCGTAAGCAATTGGACTAGATAGCGAGTTTTGCTACGTTCAACGTATTCTAAAGCGCGATCTGGTTTATTGAGGTTGAGATAGAATTGAACTATACCATAATAAAGGTCTATAGCGGCTGAGAGGATTTCTTGTTGTTGTTGGGGGTTTAATGCTTCTAGTAGGATGATTTCTGACGCTTCGATGGCTAAATTGTAGCCTTTGATAGCGGTTTCCCAGTCTTCGATTAGGTTAGCAGCATTCCCTAAGTTTCGTCCTGTTTGTAAACAGTCTATGGGATAAGCAGTCGGGGTTATTACTTCTAAAGACTGGTTTAAAGCAAAAATAGCTAACTCTAAATTTTCTGCCTTTTCCCCTCTGATACGATCACTATAAGCATTGCCCAGATTATTTTGTGTCATTGCCCATTCATAAGGAAAGCTATCGCGGGTATATACTTCTAATGACAGGTTATAAGCAACAATAGCTAACTCTAAATTTTCTACCCTTTCCCCTCTGATACGATTACTATAAGCATTGCCCAGATTATTTTGTGTCATTGCCCATTCAGAAGGAAAGCTATCACGGGTATATACTTCTAATGACAGGTTATAAGCAACAATAGCTAACTCTAAATTATCTGCCCTTTCCCCTCTGATGCGCTTATTATAAGCATTCCCCAGATTATTTTGTGTTCCTGCCCATTCATAATGAAAGCTATCACAGGTATATACTTCTAATGACAGGTTATAAGCAACAATAGCTAACTCTAAATTTTCTGCCTTTTCCCCTCTGATACGATCACTATAAGCATTGCCCAGATTATTTTGTGTCATTGCCCATTGTTCAGGAAAGCTATCACGAGTATATACTTCTAATGACAGGTTATAAGCCACAATAGCTAACTCTAAATTTTCTGCCTTTTCCCCTCTGATACGATCACTATAAGCATTGCCCAGATTATTTTGTGTCATTGCCCATTGTTCAGGAAAGCTATCACGGGTATATACTTCTAAAGACTGGTTATAAGCAACAATAGCTAACTCTAAATTATCCGCTCTTTCCCCTCTGATGCGATTACTATAAGCAACCCCCAGATTATTTTTTGTCATTGCCCATTCAGAAGGAAAGCTATCACGGGTATATACTTCTAAAGCAGAATTAAAACAAGAGATCGCCCTTTCTAAATTATCAGCTTTACTGCCTTGATTCTTGTCAAGATAAACATTACCTAAACTATTTTGAATTTTAGCCCATTTTTGAGAAAACTTTTGCTCAGAATAAACATTCAAAACCTGTTGATAAATTGTTTCTGCTTCCTCATATTTCTTTGCTTTCTTATATACATAACCCAAGGTCTCAAGAGTGGCTACTTTTGTCGGTTCTAATGATGTTATTTGATTACTTAAATTCCAAGCTTCTAGCAAAGATTCTTCCGCTTTTTGTAACTCTCCTCTACGGTAATAAGCAACCCCTAATTGCTGTAAAGTTGTTATCATCATAGATATATTTTTTTCTGCTGAATACTCTGCAAATAATCTAGTTAATAGATCAATTCTTGCTTGAGTTTCTGATACTCCATCTCGTTCAAGAACCCGAGCAAAATTCACAAATTGACGATCAATATTTTTTTCTTCTGGTAGAGATTCAAACTTAAAAATACCTGATTTCCAAGCCCAAAAATCAGGGGCAAATCTAGCAAATCTAGTAATAGTATCGTTTTGTAAACAAAATAATATGGGATAAGGAACATCATAAGTAAAAGCGTCTCTAACAAAATTGAGATTTTGTAAAATAGGGGGATAATCCTTAAATCCGATAGAATTTTCTAATCCTTTGATAATTAACACTTGCTTTTTATCTTCTAAAGGGGGATTTTTAGATAAATAGTTTAAAATTTCATCTAATAAAAAACGCACCTGAGAATCATCTATATTTAAAACAATAAATTGTATATTTTGACATTGAGAATTATTCATTAAACTCTCAACTATCCAGTTAGCTTCCTCATTGCGGTTAACTTCAATAAAGCCAATAGTTAATCCTTCGGCAAAATCAATAAAAGTTAGTAACTCAGCTAATCTCTGCTGATTTTTTACTAAAAATAAACGATGATTAGAAATAGAGAAAGATTTAGTTTCTAACATTTTTTAATACCTTTTTAAAAGCTTGAATAGATTCAACAACTGGATTGATATAGTTCCATCTATCATTACCATTATATTCTAAGGCAGAAGTATTAAATAACATAAGTTGTCCAATTTGATTGTTATTAATTTCCTTGTTTAAATAGACATTTACTAAATGAGTATAATGCTCATCAGGAATGACTCTTTCAAAATCAAATTGTACTTGTTTAATGGCAGTTTGTACGTCTTCACTATCAATTTTAGAGCCGCCTTTTGCATTTGCTGAAGTAATAGCAGTTCTCATCATTTGCATTAGTTGTCTAACATGACCGCCACTAGCTTTAGCTAAACTTAATAAATCATCGTAATTAGCAAAAACATCCTGAACATTAACCCTAACTTCAATTAATTTAGCAACAGCTTTTAAGGCTTCTTCTTGATAGTCTAAATCGGGCTTATTTCTTTGTAAATTGTAGATATTGATCATCGGGACAATATTAGAGTTATCGAAAAAATTATTGACTTTTTTAGCTGAATAGATTGTAGAAATTGGCACAGTATAAATAATATTGCATCCCAAGGCTTGTAACTGTGCTGCATAATCGAAAAATAAATGATCGCCTACTTCTGGTGTTACTCGATCTAAATTGTCGAATATTACTAAAAATCCTTGATATTGAGGAAATTTTTGCTGTAATTTTCTAAACCCATCATCTAGTAAAAAATTTACATCAGCTTGTAAGCGAGAAATATCTTGTTCTAAGGTTTGACGAATTGTTTTTTTACGTTTATCAGACCCTTTAATTTGTGCTAATAATTTCACTAATAATTTAGCTACAAAAGGAATAGGAAAGGGAGAGGAACTAACATCTAAAGTTCCCGACATACTCACAGACTTCTCAACGGTTTCCTCTGTTTCTTCTGTGATATCTTTAAACCAAGCTTCAAAATTACTCAGAAGTTCATCATCAAACTTAATTCCTCGTTGTCTGAGTTCATATTCAATTTGCTTAATTAATACTAAATATAAGTCTATATAACGCGCATCTTCAATGTCAATTTCCCGATCAGCTTCTAAATAAACAATAAAATATTTTTCTTGCCATCTTTCCTGAATTCGCCTTAATTCTGTGCTTTTTCCACAGCCACGATGACCTGTAAATAAAATTGTTGTAAATTTTTCAGGTTCTTGAAATTCAAGAATTGTATCAACTTGACCTATAGCTTTGGTATTGCGAACTTTTGATAAATCAACATAATATCGTTTCATAGCTTCACCCCTTAGAGGATCAAGATTACAAACTCGGTAAGCTTCTTTGAGATTTTTGGCAAGATTAGTTTTGGTCATAGTCATTGAACAATATTCTGTGTGGAAACTAGGTCTATACTGATAGAATATCCGCAAAATAGTCCTAAAAGTCTTTCCCAGTAAACATTTCACGATTCCATAAGCAAAAATTATCACACAAAGTCGAGAAGAGCCTCATAATTAATTATATTATAGCTTTTCAAAAAATACAATCTCCCTAAATCCAGTATCAGGGGGAACGCATCTTATTTTTGAAAGGTAGGCTGGATAAGGGTTTTCGAGATCATGGTTGATTTTTTCTGAAACGCTGAAAGTCTTATTAGATAAGGAATCTAGAATTTAGATGCGTTTGCCCTAAATCCAGTATTGACCAGTCGAAGGGTGAGAAACTGCCTCAACTGTTGCGCCATATTCCGTAACCAAGCAACAGGATTATGATTTCCTTGTTCTTCTAACCCTGTTGCATAGTTTTCCATCACCTGCAAAAATTGAGGGTCAATCAATTCCTGATTTGCTTGCAGAATATTGGGTTCCTCACCATCAGCACAAGCGAGCAACTGTTCTATTAAATTAACATAAGCTTGTAATCTGGCTTCATCCATAACCGTTGCATTTGAATCAATGAGAAAAAATACTGAAATACTTAAGGAAAAGTTTTGTAAATTTCTCGGCGATGGGCAACTCTTTGACAGATAATCTTTTGATTTTTTTTGTCAAGAGTTAAGCCAACCCTATAATCTCCTATTCTAATTTTATACTTATCTTTGTAGCCTTTCATTTTCTTTAAATACCCTAATTCATAAGGATTATTAGCTTCTAATTCCTCAAAAACAATTAATCTAATATTAGATTGTATATCTTGAGGTAAAGACGCTAATTCTTTTAGAAATCTTTTTGTATATTCAACTTTCCACATTGTTATTGTTGATTGATGCTAGGTATTTTAAGGCTTCTTCCTTGGAAAGAGTTGGATCATTTTCAACTTCTTCAATCATTTTTGCGAGTCCATAATCTTCAAGAATTTCTTCGATTTTTTCAAATTCAGCAATGGGAATCTGAACGGCAATCGTTTTTTGATTGTTGTCTAATACATAGTTTTTGCTGATTTCTAGCATTGATTCCTCCGTCAAGGTTATTTGTGTTTTCAGAAAACCATCATTGTCTTAACTATGATTTTTGTGATTATGTGATGGACTGTGATTTTTTCTAGAGAATCACCATATAATATAATTGGATACAATGAATATTCGTGATTGTCAAGGGCGATTGCTGCCAAATTTGTTTGATATATTCCAAGTTTCTGCCTTAGAACATATCAAACAAATTACTTTTCTGCACAAATAACTGTCATTACAGCAACTTCTTTGTCCAATTGATCTCCTATTTCATCTTCAACAACGTCCAGATCGTAATCCATTTGTAATCCCAGCCAAAATCGCGGTGACATATCAAAATAACGAGCTAACCGAAGAGCTATATCCGCTGTGATAGGCTGCTTTCCGTGAACGATTTCGTTAATACATTGTTCGGGAACTCCAAGAGCCAGAGCTATTTGATTCTGACTAAGGTTCATTGGCTTGATAAATTCCTCTAAAAGAACCTCACCGGGATGAATTGGCATTAGTTTATCTTCATTCATTATTTTACCTCAATGATAATCAACGATTTCTACGTCTAGAGCATCACCGTTTTGCCAGACAAAGCAAATTCGCCATTGATCGTTAACCCGAATGCTATATTGACCTTCCCTGTCACCAACCAGACGTTCCAATCGATTTGCTGGTGGGACACGAAGATCTTGCAGGGTTTCCGCACGATTAAGCATCCGCAATTTTCGCAATGCCACTTGTTGGATATCTAATGGCAATTTACGCGAATGTTTACGTTCAAAAACTTTTTGAGCTTCTTTATCTTTAAAGTTTTGGATCACTCTCTAAACAATTTCTTATCCTACTTTTAAGTATATAACGTAAGGATGCTCCAATGGCAGAACTGGTTGGGGAACAGGCCAGACAGTGACTTCTGCGAATGCGTCTGGGGCCAAGATGACGCGACGACAAATGATCGCGGTAGCCTTCATGTTGGACATACTAACAACACCTTAGCCTGTTGTCAATGTCCCCAACAGTTAAAAACACCTCATATTCTTCTATATTTCTCGCTTGAGGGTTGAGATATTGCCCAAAGTTTTGTGTTAAATAAATCTGCATGGTTATTGTATCCTTATTATTTTAACCCTGTTGCATAGTTTTCCATCACCTGCAAAAAATCGGGATCAATAAATTCCTGATTTGCTTGCAGAATATTATTGAGTTCCTCATCATTAGTACAAGCGAGCAACTGTTCTATTAAATTAACATAAGCTTGGGCGCGTTGTTCGTTCATTGTCTGTACTGTGATTGATGTGATTATGTGATGGACTGTGATTTTTTTTGAGAGAGCGACCGTATAATATAATAAACACTCATGATTGTCAAAGATAACCTAATCATAGTTTATCATTCAATCATTCTAATCATAGTTTAGACATTATTAAGGAGAAAGACTATGGACATCACCATTCATCTTAGCCAAGAACAAAGGGAAAAACTCGCCTACATCCAACAACATAGCGATCAGGATATCACTACCCTGCTCAATCAAGTTATTGAGCAACAATATACCAAACTACACCCGCGTAACTCAGATCCCCTTAAAGTGCTGAAAGAAAGCGGTTTTATTGGGTGTGGACAAGGTTCGCCCGATCTTTCTACTAATTATAAAACTATTCTGAAGGAAGAATGGTCAGCCAAACATGATTATAGTTGATACAGGCTTCTGGTTGGCTCTCGCCAATGAGCAAGATAATCATCATCAGCAAGCACAGCTTGTAATTCAAAGATTGCGAGAACCCCTAATAACAACCTGGTGTGTTGTCACCGAAACTTGTTACCTTTTGCTAACTTGTCTCGGTAATCATGCTCAATTGCTATTTATCCAAAATTTCTTAGCAGGTGGTTTTGAAGTATTTGAGTTACAATCAAATCATGTTAGACGAATGCAACAACTTATGAAACGTTATGAAGATATACCAATGGATCTAGCTGATGCTTCATTAGTAGTATTAGCTGAAAACTTAGGGCATGGGAAAATTTTAACGTCAGATCGCCGCGATTTTTCAATCTATCGCTGGCAGGATACCCATACTTTTCAAAATCTATTCTTAGGATATCCTTAATAATTTCGAGAGAATGATAATACTTTTGCTTCAGGTATCCTCTTTATTGGCGATCGCTGCTAATCTGGCGATCAAACGGCTTGCAACATGAATTCAACCTTGATCGCTTCAAACGGGAACTCTACACTCCCATCTGCTACACGACTCAGAATACCGACATTTAAAAGTGCCGTAATATCTCCATGTACTGCTTTAACATCCCGATGTACTCGCCTCGCCGCCTCACGGATAGAAATGGGGCCAGCACCGCACATAGCTTTGAGGAGTTCCCACCGCTTGGCAGTCAGAACTTTCCAGAGAAGTTCGGGGGTAGCAAAACTGATACGAACTTCTTTTTCTGCTCGACCCGTTTTCATCGCTTGAACGGCATCGGCAAGGGTGTCAGTCAAGGAGCGAACTTCAAGAACGACCGTGTTCATAATTTCACCTCAAAATGTCAGAGTTGAAGTCGGCCATCAATTGGTCTGGCGAAGAGAAAGCATAAAGAGACTCCACACCATCGAAATGACGGTGATCGCCTGTTCAATTAAATTAACATAAGTTTGTAATTTGGCTTCATCCATAACCGTACCCTTCAACCCCAAACTACCCTTAAAAGTCATTATACATCAGAATTTATGGCGCTACTTGTTATTATTTGGTATATTATTGTATAGTTTCCCACAAAATGCCGGGAGATATAAAACTAATGATAATCCGAAGCGTTAAATGTTAGAAATTGAGTACCTGAGAGATACAAATGGTGAACTAACAGGGGTTGTTATCCCTATTAAAGTGTGGAAACAAATCTTTCCTGAAGCGGAAATTGCCTTAGATGAGTTATCGGATAGATTAGAAGATTATTGTCTAAGTCAAGCAATGGATGAAGCGATGTCAACCCCTTTATTAGACCGTCAAACAGCATTACAATATCTGGAGGAATAATTTGGAAGTTGAGTATCGCCAATTATTTTTAAAAGATTTAAAGAAGTTGAAAAAACAACCTATATATGATCAAATCGTCGATATTGCTTTTGAAAGACTCCCCTTAGCTATCAATTTGGAGGTTTTAAGTAATATTAAGGCGATGAAGGGTTATCCTAATCGTTATCGTATTCGTGTTGGTGACTATCGTATCGGAATAGAAGTACAAGGAAATAAGGTAGAAATGATGCGTGTTCTACATCGACGGGATTTTTATCGCTATTTTCCCTAATTTTAATTGGGTTCCTCATCATCAGTACAAGCAAGCAACTGTTCAATTAAATTAACATAAGCTTGGGCGCGTTGTTCATTCATCGTCTGTACTGTGATTGATGTGATTATGTGATGAACTGTGATTTTTTTTGAGAGAGCGACCGTATAATATATACTTTAGAAGTTCATAATCTGAGATTTATTAAACTTCTGAAATCGTAGAGTCAGCAAGGAATCCAGTTCTTTTTTATGTTTCAAATGGGCATCATTCAAACATTCATAAATGGCTGAAGAAAAGTCAG
>NZ_SFBV01000034.1:0-2625 GCF_007095585.1 Microcystis sp. M_OC_Ca_00000000_C217Col | reverse complement strand
TGGAACGAAATAGAGGCTTTTAAAGACCGCGTACATGGAGAATTAAAACAAGAATTACCCTCGAAAAGCCTATTTTTCTACTAAGTATTTATGCTTATTGCAAAGGTGAGATGCTCCCGGTTCCATCCCTTATAACCCCCATCCATTGCATAACACAAACCGAAGAGCCATTATAACTATCATCTATTAGCCCCAAGATAAATTAACTCGGTATCGGGACGCTTACCAAAGATTTTTTCGGAATAGTGTAAAAGCTCATCATTTTTGATTAACTTCAAAAACTCGTCATTGTCAAGAAATAGTTTCCAGCGATTAGTCACATCCATCTGTTGAGCATTGCCAGTAAAGTTCTGCTTTTCAAAGGAACTGCCACCACCATAACTACTAACATAATTTAAGCCAGCATCAGAAAACTCTAGATTAAGAGCGGCGGAAATTTCTCGACGATAACTAATATCAGAAAACCATAGATTGTAATTAATAATAACCTTGTTATTACTTAGATAGCTAGTTTCTTCAAGGAATTCTTTGGCGTATTCAATCCACATATCAGTCAGAGACATTCCTTTTGTCTTGACAGATAAAAATCCCTTTTTCAAACGACTGGCAATCAGATTAAACGGATCTCTGAGTAAAAGTACATCATACCTATGACTGGTTTTCCCTACATAAAGATCATGTTTTTTTTCATATTTTGGCTCAGTTATTTTGGCAATACTATGATCTTCATAGCTATACAAAAAACAGTTCTTAGTTTTGAAATTACCCCAAGCTTCCTCTCGAAAACCTTTGTGGGGGAAGTGTAGATGAAAATGCCTAAAAGGACTGATAAGTAGTCATGCAAAATTAATTACCTGCCCGATCGAGCTAAAACCCTTACGGGGCAATGATCGTCATGTGTAAATAATTTTGCCTAGGTACTTACTAACATTAACATTATTCAGAAAATAAGAATCTTGTTCTTGCGCTCTAATCCAATTTAACACCGCATGATTACCACTACGTTTCAAACCGATAAAACGAATTTCTCTTTGATTGATGACTTTTTCTAGTTGATCTTTTTGAGTTAGAGTACGCCAGAAATCCCAGGCATCATAGACTAAATCACGCTTGACTTTTCTTAAGTTATATAGTGAATACTTGGCTGGTTTTGAACGCTCATTTATCTGACTCATTAGTTCAATCCTCGGCTAAATCATAAATTGAAAAACTATGCAAACAATCTTTCAGCGCATAGGCTACCTGTTGTTGTTCCTCGCAGCTTAAATCGGGGAACATAGGCAAAGATAACACTTTTTCACTGGCCAATTCAGCCATGGGTAAATCACCTTTTTTATAGCCTAAATACTGATAAACCGGCTGTAAATGCAGGGGAATCGGATAATAAACCATGGATAGGACATCTTTTTCCTGCAAAGCTGCCCGAATTTGGTCACGATTTTCCGTTAGGATTGTGTACTGATTCCAAACGTGCTTACCTCCGGCTAAAGCGGTAGGTAAAGTGATATTAGGCAAAGGTTGCAGTAATTCTCGATAACGTTGGGCAATCTCGATCCGTTGATTATTCCAAAAATCGAGATATTTTAGCTTAATTTGCAAAATAACCGCTTGAATGGCATCTAAGCGGCTATTTACCCCGATTACCTCGTGGAGATAACGCACCTTGCTGCCGTGTTCTTTAATCATGCGAATTTGTGCCGCTAACTCGGGTTTATTGGTGGTAATTGCGCCACCATCGCCACAACCGCCTAAATTTTTGGTAGGAAAGAAGCTAAAACAGCCAATATCGCCGATACTCCCCACTTTCTGCCCATGCCATTCTGCTCCCGTTGCCTGAGCGCAATCCTCGATTACAAATAAATTATGGGAACGAGCAAAATTTACTACCTCAGACATATTGACAGATTGCCCAAAAAGGTGTACTGGGATAATCGCTTTAGTTTGGGGAGTAAGCGCTTTTTCCAACAGTGCCACATCGAGGTTAAAAGTATTAATATCGATATCGACAAAAACAGGCACTGCCCCGACTAAATTAATCGCTTCGGCGGTGGCAATAAACGAAAAAGTGGAAGTAATTACTTCATCCCCCGCTTGAATACCGAGGGAGCGCAGTGCCAGATAAAGGGCATCGGTTCCCGAATTACAGGCAACACAATCGCTAACACCATGATAGAGGGCAAATTGTCGTTCTAATTCGCTCACAGCTTCACCGCCAATATAGCGCCCAGAACGGAGGATTTCTAAAACGGCATGGTTAGCTTCTTCGCTGATGACTTGGTATTGACGGGATAAATCGACGGGGGGAATTGTACTCACGCGCTTTCACTCAAATTAGAGACTAATCGGGATTTGTTGGGGGAAAGAAGGAATAATTATTGACGCTCCCCGCTCTAAAGAGACGGGGATTCTTCGTTCATTGAGTCTCCGTTAGCAAGCAGGATTTCTCCAACCAACCAAGAGGGAATCTCTCCCGAAGCGTTTAAAGTTTGCGTGCGCCCCACGCTAATTAATCCCTTTTGCAAGATGTTTAAAGCGGCGTTTCTATCTCGACAATCTGTATATCCACAATGAGGACAAACATGGGTTCGAGTAGATAGCGACTTTTGGACTTTTTGTCCACAATTA
>NZ_SFBV01000339.1:0-9782 GCF_007095585.1 Microcystis sp. M_OC_Ca_00000000_C217Col | reverse complement strand
AGGAAAATTGTCTGAGCAATTTTTTGATAATTGACCACTGTTACATTTGGTAAATCGAGGAGTTGATCAAAATTTATCCACATAACCCACCTCCTGTTCTGTGTTACTATTATACCATGTTCACACAGAACCTAGAAGAGCCTGATTTTTTCTTGTTATTATCTAATAAAACTACATTATTGAGCGTTTTGACTGACTTTAATTTGCAATAGGGTGGTCATCAACTAATTTAAATAACCAAAAATGTGAGAGATATTTGTTTAAGTTAAGCTTAATTAACCCAAGCTTAAACTGAATTTAACCAAACCAAATCTTAACCTTAACCTTAAATTAACTAAAATAATTGATCATAATTTTAGGGTTTTATGTACAATCCAACCTAAAAGTTAATTTTTTGATTCCCGAACCAGCAATAATTAGCGAAATGAGTATGCAGAATTTCCAATTCAAACTAAATCGATGGACAATCAGCGCTGGTTTAGCGGCAGTAGGAGCAGCCCTAGCTCTCACCATCCCGGCGGTTAATTCCCAAAGCCGCAATACTATCAAAATTGATGGTTCTAGCACCGTTTACCCAATTACAGAAGCAGTAGCGGAAGAATTTCAAAAGATAAATCGTCAGACACAAGTAACTGTCGGTATTTCGGGAACAGGTGGCGGTTTTAAAAAATTCTGTGCTGGTGAAACGGATATTTCTAATGCTTCTCGTCCAATTAAGGATTCTGAGCGTCAATTGTGCGCTAAAAATGGCGTTAAATTCTTAGAATTGCCGATCGCTTTTGATGCTTTAACAGTGGTAGTCAATAAACAAAATCCCCTTAATAGCATCAAGGTTTCTGAACTGAAAAAAATGTGGGAACCCGCTGCTCAAGGGAAGATCACTAAGTGGAATCAAGTTAATTCTAAATGGCCTAATGCCAACCTAAAACTGTTCGGACCAGGTGCTGATTCGGGAACATTCGATTACTTTACCGAGGCAATTGTCGGTGAATCGAAGAAAAGTCGCACCGACTTTACCCCCAGTGAAGATGATAACGTTCTAGTGCAGGGAGTTATCAGAGATCGTAACGCTTTAGGTTACTTTGGCTATGCCTATTATGAAGCAAATAAAGGTCGTCTGAAAGCCCTAGCCATTGATAACGGCAAAGGAGCCATATCTCCCTCAGCAGAAAATGTCAACAACGGCAAATATAATCCCCTCTCCCGTCCTGTTTTTATCTACGTTAATGCTAATGCGGCTAAACGTCCAGAGGTAAAAAGTTTTGTCGAATTTTTCATCAACAATGCTCCCAAATTAGTCCGGGAAGTTAAGTATGTTCCTTTACCCGCTAATGTCTATCAATCGGTAATGAGAAACTTTAGAAATAATAAAACAGGGAGTGTATTCGTTGGCCGAGATGTGGTGGGTTTAACCATCCAAGATATTGTTCGGCTAGAAGCTAAAGAATAGTTGCTTATCTGCCAATAAATGGAATGGGGAAGCGATTATCTTCCCCATTTTTGGAGTTGAATTAAAAAACCCAGCAACTAGATATTTAAAGCATGACTAAACCAGCAATTAAATCAGAGAGTGTCTGGATTCAGGCAGCTACTCCCAAAAAGATTCGCAACCTCAAAGAGACTATTATTGAAGTTATTCTATTTTTGGCGGCTTTTTCCTCTGTGGCCACCACTATCGGCATTATGGAGGTTTTGATTCTAGAATCCGTGCATTTTTTCGAGAAAGTTCCCCTGATTCAATTCCTAACCGATACGGTTTGGAGTCCGCTTTTTGCCGATCCTCGTTATGGTATTATACCGCTACTTTCGGGAACCTTAACCACTTCGATCGTGGCGATGTTTGTCGCTGTTCCTTTGGGAACAATTGCCGCTATTTATCTCAGTGAATTTGCCCCCCCGCGTCTGCGAGAAGTGGTTAAACCTTGTCTAGAATTATTAGCGGCTATACCGACAGTAGTTTATGGTTATTTTGCCTTTTTAAATGTCACACCTTTCCTACAAACTTTTTTGCCTGACTTGCCTTCATTTAATATGCTCAGTGCTGGTTTGGTCATGGGATTAATGATTATTCCCCTGATTAGTTCCATCAGTGAAGATGCCATGCGTGCCGTACCTTTGACCCTCCGGGAAGGTTCCTACGCTACCGGAGCAACTCGTTTACAAACTGCTTTAAATGTGGTTTTGCCTGCCGCTATTTCTGGTATTAGTGCCGCTTATATTTTAGGAGTTTCCCGGGCCGTGGGAGAAACGATGATTGTAGCGATCGCCGCAGGATTACAGCCAAATTTAACCTTCAATCCCTTTAGTGAAGCGGCCACCATTACCGCTTATATTGTTCAGGTTAGTTTAGGCGATTTACCCCACGGTTCGATCGAGTATCAATCAATTTTTGCCGCCGGTATTATGCTAGTCATTTTGACTTTAATCTTTAATATTATCGGTTATTTCCTCGCCAAAAAATATCGGGAGGTTTACTAATCATGGAAAAAGAACAATTATCGAATTTAAGAGCTAATATTGAAAGGCGCAAGCTGATTAGCACTGTATTTTCTGGCTTAGGGTTGTTGATTATTTTTGTTTCTACCCTAATTCTCTTTATCCTGATTGCCCAGATGATGATGGCAGGGTTGCCGCGCATTACCCCCCAGTTTTTTACTTCTTTTCCTAGTCGTCACCCTGAAGAAGCTGGTATTCTTTCCGCTTGGGTGGGAACCTTGCTAGTGATGTTGGTAACAGCCTTGATTGCGATTCCTCTCGGTATTGCGGCGGGAATTTATCTGGAAGAATATAGTAAGAAAAATTGGCTTTCAGCAATTATTGAGATTAACGTCACTAATTTAGCGGGTGTTCCTTCAATTATCTATGGTTTACTCGCCCTCGGTTTATTTGTCTATCAATTCAATCTCGGACAAAGTATTATTGCCGCCGGTTTAACCCTAGCTTTGCTGATCCTACCTGTGGTTATTGTCACCACCAGAGAGGCAATTCGGGCAATACCCAACAGTCTCCGGGAAGCGGCCTATGCCGTGGGAGCAAGTAGATGGCAAGTAGTCGCCGATCATATTCTTCCCTACTCCTTCGGTAGTATCCTAACCGGTGTGATCATCGGACTTTCCAGAGCGATTGGAGAAACGGCTCCCGTGATTACTATTGGTGCGCTCACGTTTATTGCCTTTCTACCCGATGCTCCTTTACAAGCAAATTTTCCCTTTATTAACTTTAATTGGCTAAAAGCACCCTTTACAGTTATGCCTATCCAGATGTTTAACTGGGTTTCTCGTCCAGAGCCAGAATTTGAAGTCAATGCAGCCGCCGCTGGTACAGTGTTGATTGTGATGACTCTCGGGATGAACGCTGTAGCTATCTATCTCCGCTATCGTTTCCGCAAAGGTATCAAATGGTAAACTCTATTTTTCCCTCGATGATGTCTAATATCAAAGAATTTCAACCAAAAGCCGAGGTGAGAAACCTTGACTTTTACTACGCTGGCACCAATAAACCCGCTTTGCGAAGTATCAATCTCACCATTCCCGAAAGACAAGTCACCTCTCTAATTGGCCCCTCTGGCTGCGGTAAAACGACGCTTTTGCGCTGTTTTAATCGAATGCACGACCTTTATGCCGCTAATCGCTACGAAGGGGGTATTTATATCGATACCGTCAATATTTTAGATCACAAGGTCGATCCGATCGAGGTGCGGATGCGGATTGGTATGGTTTTCCAAAAACCGAACCCTTTCCCGAAATCTGTTTACGAAAATGTCGCCTACGGTTTGCGGGTTAGGGGCGAAAAAAAACGGGAGTTTATCGATTATAAAGTAGAAGAAGCTTTGCGCGGTGCCGCTTTGTGGGATGAAGTCAAGGATCGTCTCAACACCAGTGCCTACGATTTATCGGGGGGACAACAACAACGTCTCTGTATTGCCCGCGCTTTAGTTACAGATCCTGAAATTATCCTCTTTGATGAACCCACTTCCGCTCTCGATCCAATCGCCACTAATAGTATAGAAGAACTAATTGGTAAATTAGAGGAAAAAGTTACCATTTTAATCGTCACCCACAGTATGCAACAGGCAGCCCGGATTTCTGATTACACAGCTTTTATGTATTTGGGTGAACTGATGGAGTTTGGACAAACTAAAATTATGTTTCAAGAACCAACTCACGAGAAAACAAAAGAATATATTAGCGGTCGATTTGGTTAAAAAATCGCAATTGTTTGGGGAGAGAAAGCAATTATCTCCCCAACGCTCTCCTCTAAAACTTGGCTTTTTGCCGCAATAATTCCGCTAGGGTGACATCAAATTGCGATTGTCCTCCGAAAACCGTTCCCACTTCACCGTTAAAGAAGGTGACTGTGGCTAAATGGTAATGTTCATCCGTTAGGGGGATATAACCGACTTCTTTAACAATACTCTCGGCATTATCGAGGTAATACTCCACAAATTCCTGTAAAGCTCGGCTTTTTTGCGCTTTCTCCGCATTGACGTAGATAAATAAAGGTCGAGCAAGGGGTTGATATTGGGAGTTAACTACGGTTTCTCTAGAGGGTACAATCGCCCCTTTACCGCTATCAATGCCTAAAGCTTTCAATTTTTGGGGATTTTGTTCATAATAAGCTAGTCCAAAGTAACCAAGAGCATTCGGATCTTGACTGACTCCCTGGACTAAAGTGTTATCATCCTCGCTGGCTACATAATCCTTACGACTAGCACCGGATTTACCGACCACAGCTTCGGTAAAATAGTCAAAAGTTCCGGAATCTTGGCCTGCACCAAAGAGATTTAGGGGTTTATTGGGGAATTCCGGTCTGATTTGATTCCAATTGGTAATTTTACCCTCAGCAGCCGGTTCCCACATTTTCTTTAATTCTTCTAGGGTAATGCTATCAATCCAGTTATTTTCCTGATTAACGACTACAGTTAAGGCATCAAAAGCCACGGGTAATTCAATATATCTTACGCCATAGCGATTACACAGGGACATCTCATCGGCTTGAATCGGTCGAGAGGCATTACTAATATCAGTTTTTCCTTCGCAGAATTCCCGAAATCCCCCTGAGGTTCCCGAAAATTTTACGCTCACTTCTGCTGTACCCGGTTGACTGCTTTTGAATTTCTCGGCCACGGCCTGGGTAATCGGGTATACGGTACTAGAACCATCAATTTTAATTGATTTATTAGCTGGAGATTCCCCTATGCCACAGGCCGGCAGTAGGCTAATTATCAAAATACTTAACGCAGAAAATACCATTTTCACAGAATTTTTGTCGCTTTTACTCATTGTCTCTGTCCCCGTTATCAGTCAATAACTACATAATATCATTTCAAAAAAAGTTGATATATATAATTAAGAATTCTAAAGTTGAATGTTATCGAAAATACATCAAACTGATGGACAAAAGGACAACAAAAACGTTTATCTGTAGGGTCTGATACTAAATCCGTTGAGTATGCGCTACATATCAGGACAGGCAAAAGGCAAAAGGCAAAAGGCAAAAGGCAAAAGGCAAAAGGCAAAAGGCAAAAGGCAAAAGGCAAAAGGCAAAAGGCAAAAGGCAGCTTTGTTCTCCCCACTTCCCCACTTCCCCACTTCCCCACACCCTACTTCCCCACTTCCCGCTCCTATAACCCAACCCCCTAAACCATAACGCTGCCCGATTTTGCTAGGATAAGAAATGTAACAAGAATCTTTCTTAACAGTCGGATAATTCATGGGCAACGATACCATCACCTTACTCTCTCCCCGGGAAATTGAAAAAATGCGTCGAGCCGGACGATTAGCGGCTAAACTGTTAGACCATCTGGCCGATATGGTTAAACCGGGGGTAAGTACCCTAGAAATCAATGACGAGGCAGAACGTTGGACCTGCGCCCATGGAGCCAAAAGTGCGCCCCTAGGATACCATGGCTTTCCTAAGTCCATATGTACTAGCATTAACGAGGTTATCTGTCACGGCATCCCCAGCACCGATCAAATCCTCAAAGACGGCGATATTATTAACATTGATGTCACCCCGATTTTAGAAGGTTATCACGGCGATACCTCCCAGACTTTCTTTGTCGGTACTCCCTCCCCCTTGGCCAAAAAGTTAGTGGAAGTGACTAGAGAATGTCTGCAAAGAGGCATAGATGCGGTGCAGCCGGGGGGTAAAATCGGCGATATCGGCGCCGCTATCCAAGAATACGCCGAAGGAGAGGGATTTTCAGTGGTTAGAGATTTTGTCGGTCATGGTATCAGTAATGTTTTTCACACCGGTCCGCAGGTTCCCCACTACGGCATTCGCGGCAAAGGCAAAACAATTCGCCCCGGCATGGTATTCACCATTGAACCAATGATTAATGAGGGAACCTGGCAACATATTGTCTTAAAAGACGGTTGGACTGCTATTACTAAAGATGGTAAGCTTTCGGCCCAATTTGAACACACCATCGCCGTCACCGAAACTGGTGTCGAAATCCTCACTTTACCCGATTAAATTTAGGGAACAGGAAACAGGGAATGGGAGAATGGGGAAATAGGGAAGTTTCAACGGGAGCATCTCACCTTTGTAACCCCTAAATCAGGTTTTTATGTCAAGCTATTTTGAAAGCCTTGCTAGAAACCAGTTTTATGGATAAGTATAATTACTCACTTGTATAAATGAGATGCTCCCAGTTTCAACTAATACCCCAAAACCCCCCGCAACGCGCACGAAGTGGTCACCCACCTCCCCACTGATAACTGATAACTGATAACTGATAACTGATAACTGATAACTGATAACTGATAACTGATAACTGATAACTGATAACTGATAACTGAATATATGCAGTATCGTCGTTTCGGTCGCACTAATCTACAAATGCCGGTGTTTTCCTGTGGGGGAATGCGCTATCAATTTCAGTGGCAGGATTTGCCAATGTCGCAAATTCCCGACGAGAATCAAGGCAATTTAGAGGCAATCATTAATAAATCTCTGGAAGTGGGGATTAATCACATCGAAACCGCTAGGGGTTACGGCACTTCCGAGATGCAATTGGGCAAAATTTTGCCGCAACTACCGAGGGAAAAGATTATCGTGCAGACGAAAGTTTCTCCTAGTCAAGATGTGCGGGAATTTCGCCGTAAATTTGAGCAATCCCTGCAATTTTTACGGTTAGATTATGTGGATTTGTTGGGTATCCATGGCATCAACACGGCTGAAATTCTCGATGACACTATGGCCGAGGGCGGTTGTTGGCAAGGGGCGAAAAAATTACAGCAACAGGGAAAAGTTCGTTTTATCGGTTTCTCCACCCATGCACCAACTGATGTAATTGTCAAGACTATTGCAACAAATTGTTATGATTACGTCAATTTGCACTGGTACTATATTTTTCAGAATAACTGGCCAGCCATAGAAGCGGCAAAACAGCACGATATGGGCGTTTTTATCATTAGTCCCTCCGATAAGGGCGGCCATCTCTACAATCCTCCCCCTAAGCTCGTCGCGCTCTGTTCTCCTCTCAGTCCGATGGTTTTTAATGACCTATTCTGTCTCAGTCATCGGGCCGTTCATACCCTGAGTATCGGTACTGCGCAAGCCAGAGATTTTGATGAACACCTGAAAACTTTACCCTTACTCGATCGATCCGAGGAGATTTTACCGGCAATTATCGAGAGATTGCAAGGAGAGATGATCAACTGTTTAGGCGATAATTGGGTAAAAACTTGGTCTTTGGGTTTACCTAGCTGGGAAAATACCCCCAATCACATCAATATTCGTTCTATCCTCTGGTTACGCAATCTCGCTATCGCCTACGATATGATTGACTTTGCCAAGGCCAGATACAATCTCTTGGGGAATGGGGGTCATTGGTTCCCCGGTCAACAGGCAAAAGAGGTGGAAAAACTCGATTTAACTGCCTGTTTAGCCGCTAGTCCCCACGCTGATAAAATTCCCTATCTTCTCGCCGAAACTCATCGATTATTGTCGGGAGAGACGGTACAACGCTTAAGCAGTAGTTAAAATTCGATGCCGGGTTGCGCTTTCACTCCCTGTTGACGAAAGGGATGTTTAATTAACTTCATTTCCGTGACTAAATCCGCTATCTCGATTAATTCGGGTAAAGCTCCTCTACCAGTGAGAATAACGTGACAATTAGCGGGTTTTCGGGCTAAACCAGCGATAACTTCCTGAATATCCAGATAGCCGAATTTAAGGGCGATATTGATCTCATCGAGTAAAATTAATTTATATTGGGGATTTTCGAGAAAAGTTAGGGCTTTTTGCCATGCTTCTTGGGCTTTCTCTATATCTCTTTCTCTATCTTGAGTTTCCCAGGTGAAACCTTCCCCCATTGCATAAAACTCGATTTGTTCCCCCCAAACACTAAAAATCTTTTGTTCGGCAGGTTCCCAAGCACCTTTGATAAATTGTACCACCGCCACTTTGTAACCATGACCGAGGGAACGTAAAACCATACCGAGGGCTGCCGTGGTTTTTCCCTTACCATCGCCAGTATTAACGATAATTAAACCTTTTTCAGCAATTTTTTCGGCTAAACGTTCCTCTTGGATAACCTTGCGGCGCTGCATTTTTTCTTTGTATTGTTCGGGAGTTAGTTGCATTCGGGTCTGTCCAGTCAAATCAAGATAATTGTAACTCAAGGGGTTATCGATCGCTGTTTGCAGATTTTAACCGGCTAAATTGTCTGGGGGTTGATGCCTAATTCTCGTAATTTTGCCGCTAATCTTTCCTTAGCTTGTCGTTCTTGTTCTTTTTCTAAAAGAGCCTGTTCTTTTGCCTGTCTTTCCTGTTCCCTTTCTAGAAGAATCTGTTCCTTTTCTTCCTTTGCTTGTCTTTGCTGTAATTCAGCTTCTTGGGGAGTGGGAACCAGTTGACCATCGACGGTAAAATAACGCAGTTTCCCGTCAAATATGCCTAAATATAATCCTAACTGTTCACTCCATAGATAACCCTGCTCATTGGCAGAAATAGCTTGATATTGTCCCTCAATTAGTCTAAATCCCTGCCATTCTAAGGTATTAGGATCGAACCAAAAATAATTAGGAGTGCGAAAAGTATTTTGGTAGAGAATTTTCTTTTTATTGCGGTCAATATTGGCCGTAGAATCGGAAAGAATCTCGACGATTACATTGGGATATTTTCCCTGTTCTCCCCAAACCACCCAACTTTTGCGGGGACGTTTTTCTGTATCTAAAACCACAAAAAAATCAGGACCGCAGAAATCCGGCTTTTTCAGTTGTTCTTCGTTATAGTAGATAGTCAGATTACCGGAAGCGTAGTAATCGTTTTTCTCTTGCCATAACAATTCTAGACAACTGAGGAGAATTATGATCTGTTGCAGGTGTAAATCACTTTCCAAGGGTGGTTCATCACTCCATAAATCGGTGGGGGGACAGGTGACTTCTGGTAAAATGTCGAGAGTTGTCATAGTTTTTCCCCTGGCTGGGACATTGATCTAATTATAACAGCTATGAGAAATTATCAATTAGGAATTAGGAATGGGGAATTTTAACTGGCTAAATTGTCTGGGGGTTGATGCCTAATTCTCGTAATTTTGCCGCTAATCTTTCCTTAGCTTGTCGTTCTTGTTCCTTTGCCTGTCGTTCTTGTTCTTTTTCTAAAAGAGCCTGTTCTTTTGCCTGTCGTTCCTGTTCCCTTTCTAAAAGAATCTGTTCCTTTGCTTGTCTTTGCTGTAATTCAGCTTCTTGGGGAGTGGGAACCAGTTGACCATCGACGGTAAAATAACGCAGTTTCCCGTCAAATATGCCTAAATATAATCCTAACTGTTCACT
>NZ_SFBV01000338.1:0-14122 GCF_007095585.1 Microcystis sp. M_OC_Ca_00000000_C217Col | reverse complement strand
TTTCCTCTAAGCTTGTACTCTAAAACAAACATTTTGCGTTATCGACCTACCACGCAAACTACTCTAGCATACTAAAGTTAAATTGGCAACTATAGATTAGAGTTATTCTTAGTCGTGCTTCGCTGTTCTATGCTGGCGGAACTTTTCATCTCCGAGGTGAACCCGAGAGATGAAAAGCCGACATTATAGGTAAAAAGCGATTTCTTTCTCCTTGAGAGGGGCAAAATCGGCGGCTAACAACAGCTGATTTAATTCCTCTTGGGGGATATGTTTGGCCCCGATGCGGACAATTCGCGATCTCATCGTGTTAGAAACCCCGCTTCTTTGTCGTCCTGCTTCCAAACCCATTACCCGGTGATAAAGTTCCAATTTTGCCGGGGGAATTGGGGAACCATCAAAATCAATGCCATTAGCGATCGCCACATCAATGGCATCAGCGCCCGTAGTTGTGGTTAAATTAGTTTCGGTGGACATAAAGACAATATAAAGGATCGTTGCTATTTTATCAGGCGATCGATATCCGCCGCTATGATCAGGAAAGTAATCTTCATTTCTGTGTAACTATGGCTCAATTGCCGACCTATCAACCAAAACAGTTATCCCTGGGCCCCCTGGAAGCGGAAATTCTCAATATTGTCTGGGAATTGGAACCCGTTAGCGTTAAGGATGTCCACGATCGCATTTTAGCGGATCCAGAACGAGATCTAGCCTATACTTCTGTGACTACGGTACTGCGTCGTTTAACTAATAAAGGCTGGTTAAGTTGTTATAAAAAGGGTCGGATTTTCTACTGGAAACCGATGGTTTCTAAGGAACAAGCACAGGCAATTAAAGCCTACGAACAATTACATCGTTTTTTGGCTATTGGTAATGCGGATGTGGTGGCTTCTTTTGCCGATAGTCTCGATACTGCTAGTGTCGAACAATTAAAAGCGATCGCATCTCGTTTAGATACCCTGCGTCAACAACGGAGAGAAAGCTAATGCACAGTTTAATGTTATTACTAGCATTAACTATCGCTATTGGTTTACGTTGGTTTCTGCCCAGCTATCAGCGTCGTTGGCAGATAACTCTATTTTTCTTTCTCTTTCCGCCTTTGCTGCTGTTAATGACAGTTATATCGGTGGTTTGTATGGGCTATCGCGGGCAAATGCTAGGCTATAACTCCAGTTTAATTAGTTACTTTAGTGCCATAATTTGGCTAGTTTTTGCTCTATTTTGTTTGATAAAACTCTCCTATCAAACTTGGCAAACCCATCGGGATTTTAGCAGTTATCCCCTCAAAAAAATCACCGCTCAGAAAGCGAGAGTTTTAGCAGTGGATTTTCCCTACAGTGCCAGAGTTGGCTTTTGGAAGTCGGAATTAATTGTGACGCAAGGATTATTAAATCTCTTAGATCAAGAACATTTACAAGCAGTTTTAGCCCACGAACAAGCTCACCAAGAATATCATGACACTTTCTGGTTTTTCTGGTTAGGTTGGTTGCGATCGATGTCTTCTTGGCTGCCCAATAGCGAGAATTTATGGTCAGAATTGGTCTTCTTACGGGAATTACGCGCCGATAAGTACGCTTCTGGACAAGTAGATTATTTACTATTAGCTGAATCGCTGCTTTTAGTGGCAGAAAAAGTTAATCAAGTAGCGGAAATAAGTTTCTCCGATAGTTGCTGTGTCGCTCTCAATGATCATTCTTTAAATAATCGTTTATTAGAGAGAATCGATGCTTTAGTCGAGTCAGAAAACCCCGAACTTCCCAGATTTAACTATCAAGTCTGGCTATTGCTTTCCCTCTCCCTCGCTCCTTTCTTACTCTTGCCTTTACACTCCTAAAAATGACCCTAGAAGTTGGACAAAAAGCCCCCGAATTTGCCACCCCAAACCAAAGAGGCGAAATTAGTAAATTAGCAGATTTTGCCGGTCAATGGTTGGTCTTATATTTTTATCCCAAAGATAACACTCCGGGCTGCAGCACAGAAGCGATCGATTTTACCGCTTTGTCACCGCAATTTCAGCAATTAAATGCGGTAATTCTGGGAGTTAGTCCCGATTCAGAGAAGTCCCACTGTCGTTTTATTGAAAAACACAATTTAACTATTCAATTATTGAGCGATCCCGATCATCAACTGGCGGAAATTTATCAAGTCTGGGGATTAAAAAAATTTATGGGCAAGGAATATATGGGGATTAAACGATCCACTTTCCTGATCGACCCCCGGGGAGATATTGCCTATATTTGGTCAAATGTCAAGGTAAAAGCCCATGCAGAAGCGGTTTTGAAAAAACTTGAGGAATTGCAGTAGCAAGCCCTCAGTACCCAATATTTACGGGTAGGCAATTGCGCCCTTTCGTGTTAGACTAGAAAAGTTGTCAAAAATCGCACATCTAGGCGATCGGGTGTTTCTAGGAATCTAGAAATCCAGCCCTAGATGGAGGATAAACCCGAAAAGGAGAAAAATATGCCCGTTGTCTCTCTCGCAGAATTGCTAGAGTCTGGGGTTCACTTCGGCCATCAAACGCGCCGTTGGAACCCGAAAATGTCTCAGTACATCTACACTGCCCGAAATGGGGTTCATATCATTGATTTGGTGCAAACTGCCCAATTAATCGAAGAAGCTTACGAATTTGTCCGAGGAGAAGCCGATAGCGGTAAACGCTTTTTATTCATCGGTACGAAACGGCAAGCGGCAGCAATCATTAAACAGGAAGCTTTACGCAGCGGTAGCCACTTCGTTAACCAACGCTGGTTAGGGGGAATGTTAACCAACTGGGAAACCATTCGCGGCCGGGTAGAAAGACTCAAAGAATTAGAAGAATTAGAAAATAGCGGCGCCCTCGATAAACGACCGAAAAAAGAAGCATCGGTACTGCGTCGGGAATTAGGCAAACTAGAAAAATACCTCGGTGGCATTAAAACCATGCGCCGGCTGCCGGATTTAGTCGTCGTAGTCGATCAGCGTCGGGAATACAACGCTATCCAAGAATGCCAAAAATTGGGCATTCCCATCATCTCCCTCTTGGATACTAACTGCGATCCTGACTTGGTAGATGTGCCGATTCCCGCCAACGATGACGCAATTCGCTCAGTCAAACTGATTTTAGGCAAAATTAGCGATGCGATCATCGAAGGTCGTCGCGGTGGTCAAGCAGCGGTGGAAGAATACGAGGAAGACTACGATAATGAAACCGAGTACGAGGAAGAAGGTGATTATTCCCAATACGCCGCCGAATTTGCCAGTGGAGACGACGATAACTAGGGAAAATTAGCTATTGATCGCAGCTAGGTTCGGGGGGAAACTTTCCGAGCCTATCGATCGGCAAAACCTGCCCCTCTCGTGGCATGATCAATTATAAGCAGTAGGTTAAGAATATTATGGCGGAAATTACAGCACAACAGGTTAAAGAACTTAGGGAAAAGACCGGCGCCGGCATGATGGATTGTAAGAGGGCGCTGACGGAAAACGCGGGGGATATAACTAAAGCGATCGAATGGTTGCGTCAAAAAGGGATTACTTCCGCCGAGAAAAAAGCCAGTCGGGTAGCGGCAGAAGGGATGATCGGCAGTTACATCCACACCGGCAGTCGCATCGGTGTTTTAGTGGAAGTGAACTGCGAAACCGATTTTGTTGCCCGTCGCGAGGAGTTCAAAAAATTAGTTAATGACGTGGCGATGCAGATTGCCGCTTGTCCTAACGTCGAATATGTGAAAGTGGCCGATATTCCCGCCGAAATCTCCGCCAAAGAAAAAGAAATTGAGATGGGACGGGACGATTTAGCCAATAAACCCGATAATATCAAAGAAAAAATCGTGGCCGGCCGCATTGAAAAACGTTTGAAAGAACTTTCTCTGCTTGATCAACCCTTTATCCGCGACCAGAACATTAGTATTGAGGAGTTGATCAAACAAGCGATCGCCGCTTTGGGAGAAAATATTCAGGTGCGTCGTTTCCAACGCTTTGTACTAGGTGAAGGGATCGAGAAAGAAGAAACGGATTTCGCCGCCGAAGTAGCCGCCCAAATGGGACAAAAAGCCCCGGAACCCGTAGCAGCAGCCCCGCAAGTGGAGGAAAAAGCTCCGGAACCGGCAGCGAAGGATAATCCGCCCGCTAAAGGCAAAAAGAAAAAGTAAGTTAAATGAAGATCAATCTGGTGGGGTGCGAGTTTCGTACCCTTTTTGTCTTCAGGGGGGTGGGGGACCTGATTTAAGTAGGTAGGCACAATTATTTGTAGGATGGGTTAGCGGTAGCGTAACCCATGCGGGCGTTGGGTTTCATGCTTCAACCCAACCTACGTTCATTTTATATTTAATTCCACCCACCCACTTATCAGTTATCAGTAAACAGTAATCAGTCAAAAGAAAAAAGAAAGTGGCAACCAAAGCAGATTCCTTGACTGGATTGTTTGGGAACAAAAGCCTATTCTTTGGCTACTTATTAAAAACTTTGTAAATTAAGATTATCTTATTTGCACTGGTGGTCCCTAGAGGTTGTCGAACGGAAAAAAATGCAGATTCAGGACAAAATCACCGAAATAGCCGCTAAAACAGCGAAAGCGATCGAACTTTCTCAAAATTATTTACTTTCTACCCAATACTCTGAGGGTTACTGGTGGGCAGAATTAGAATCTAATGTCACCATCACCTCAGAAGCAATTTTACTACACAAAATCTGGAAAACTGACAAAAATCGCCCCCTAGACAAATCAGCCACCTATCTGCGTCAGCAACAGTGTCCTAACGGCGCTTGGGAGTTATTTTATGGGGATGGTGGCGATCTTAGCACCACTGTGGAAGCCTACATGGGACTGCGACTATTGGGAATTCCCGCTAATGATCCTACTTTAGAAAAAGCCAGAGAATTTATCTTAGCTAAAGGTGGCATCAGCAAAACCCGCATTTTCACCAAAATGCACCTCGCTTTGATTGGTTGTTATGATTGGCTGGGGGTTCCCTCTATCCCCGCTTGGATCATGCTACTGCCGGAAAATTTCCCTTTTACTATCTATGAAATGTCCAGTTGGGCGCGGGGAAGTACGGTTCCTTTATTAATTGTTTTCGACAAAAAACCCGTGTATAAAATGGGTTTTAATCTCGATGAACTCTATACAGAAGTGGTGAATAATGTCAAGTATGAGTTACCAAAAAGTAACAATTGGTCAGATGTTTTTCTTTGGTTAGATGGGCTGTTTAAATGGGCAGAAAAAACTAATTTAGTTCCCTTCCGTCAAGAAAGTCTGAAAGCGGCGGAAAAATGGGTGATTGAACGACAGGAAGACACGGGGGATTGGGGGGGGATTATCCCGGCGATGTTAAATTCCCTGTTAGCTTTAAAAGCCCTAGATTATGATGTTGACGATCCGATTGTTGCCAGGGGTTTAAAAGCGGTGGATAATTTTGGTATTGAGACCGATAATACCTATTGTGTACAGCCCTGTGTGTCGCCGGTTTGGGATACGGCTTGGGTAATTCGATCGCTAATTGAATCCGGGCTAAATCCTGCTCATCCAGCTATGATTAAAGCAGGACAATGGTTAATCGATCAACAAATTCTTGATTATGGCGATTGGGCGATTAAAAATAAAATCGGAACCCCCGGCGGTTGGGCTTTTGAATTTGACAATCGCTGGTATCCGGATTTAGACGATTCGGCTGTGGTGGTGATGGCTTTAGAGTTAATTAAAATGCCCGATGAAAATATTAAAAAAGCTGTGATGAAACGGGCAGTTAATTGGATGGCTACTATGCAGTGTAAAGCTGGTGGTTGGGGGGCTTTTGACATCGATAACGATCAAAACTGGCTTAATTCTTTGCCCTATGCCGATCTAAAAGCAATGATCGATCCTAATACGGCTGATGTGACTGCCAGAGTTCTAGAAATGTTAGGCACTTGTGATGTTAACATGGAAGAAAATCGAGTTAAAAAAGCTTTGGATTATCTGGAAAAAGAACAGGAAGCTGATGGTAGTTGGTTTGGTCGTTGGGGTGTAAATTATATTTATGGAACCAGTGGGGTTTTATCTGCTTTAGCTTTTCTGGAACCGAATAAATATCGCCAGCAATTGCAAAAAGGAGCCAATTGGTTAAGCGGTTGTCAAAATGTTGATGGTGGTTGGGGTGAAACCTGTTTTAGTTACAATAACCCTAAATTTAAAGGACAGGGAAATAGTACCGCTTCCCAAACTGCTTGGGCATTAATCGGTTTATTAGCCGTCGGGAAAGTCACCGGCAATTATCAGCGAGAAGTGATTGAAAAGGGCGTTAACTATCTTCTTGTTACCCAAAAAGAAAATGGTACATGGAATGAAGATTACTTCACCGGTACAGGTTTTCCCTGTCATTTTTACCTGAAATATCATTTCTATCAGCAGTATTTCCCTTTACTAGCTTTGGGGCGTTATCGGGCTTTAATTTAGTCCGTTAATCTATGCGTTAGGACAGGAAATAAGCCTAACTGTCTAGCGCATTTTTTGTAACTAACTAGGAAAAAATAAATCAGGAGATATATTTAAAAAATTGGCTAATTTTTGAATGTAGATAGGAGTTAACTCTTGTTGCCCATCAAGAATGTCATCCAGGGTTGACTTGCTTTCAAAAATAGATAGCAAATCTTGCTTTTGTAGTTTTTTTTCCTCTAATATGAATTTCAACAATTCAAGTCCATAAATATCAGGTATTGGCTCTTGATTTTCCTCATACTCATAAATTAAAGCCCCTAAAACATTTAGATATTCCCTTTCTTCTGCCGTTAATTGGGGTTTGTCTAACAGGCGATTAATAACCTCCTGCATCATTTCTAAGTCTTCCTCATTGTGAATAGGACGAGGAGGGTATTGCTTTAATAATTCTAAGTATTTATCAGTGGCAAACATAATTTAATAATATCTATGGTTGATCGACTATTGCCTTTAGATACCTCACACCCTAATAATTAAGTATGTAGGGAGGCACAATTATTTGTAGGATGGGTTAGCGGTAGCGTCAACTATGCGGGCGTTGGGTTTCATGCTTCAACCCAACCTACGTTCATCTTATATTTAATTCCACCCACCCACTTATTATCCTGATGAGAAACCTCTATTTTCTCTTGCCCGGTACTACTTCTCCTTTTGGTGGGGGTGGACTGTGGGCAGAAATGAAAACTGTCAATTTGGCTAGTCAAATTTGTAGCGCCCAGATTGTGACTTATCGTCAAAAAGAGTTAAATTATCCTTTTTTAGAGGATATACTTGCAAAAATAAGCTCCGATGACAGTATTTTTGTGGTTAGCTGGGGTTTTGATGTTCCTAAACTGGTGCAAAAATTGCGATCGCATAATATCATTTATCATGCCCATAGTACAGGTTACGGCTTCCGTTTACCCTCCCAAATACCAATTATCACTGTTAGCCGTAATACTATGGGGTATTGGGGAGAAAAGGCTCCTAATGCTTTAATTTACTATCTTCCTAATCAAATTGGCTCAGAATTTCTCAATTTAGGCTTAGAAAGAGATATCGATGTCCTAGTACAGGGGCGCAAATCCTCAAAGTATCTTCTCAATCGTCTAGTTCCCGCCCTCCGTCCCCACTGCCGCGTTAAGGTTTTAGATAGCTATGTGGAGGATTTAGTGGGATTATTCAATCGCAGTCGGGTTTATCTCTACGATTCGGCTGAATATTGGGCTGTAAACGGTTTAACGGAGGGTTTTGGCTTACCGCCCCTGGAAGCTTTAGCCTGTGGTTGTACGGTATTTTCTAGTGTTAATAGCGCCTTAGCCGATTATCTCGATCCCGGTTTCAATTGTCAAAAAATCGGGGCTTATTCCACTCAATACGATCTGGAACGTATTCTTAATTATGCCCGTAATTTTCCCGTCAATTCTTTACCGGCTAATTTTCTCGATGATTATCATCCCGAAAAATTACTACCACGTTTTGAAACAATTTTAAGAGAAATTAATGATTTCTTTGATATTAAAAAACGCTATCCGGCTGATATAGAAGGTTTAGAACCCCTGCGACTTAAAAAATTATGGATGCAGAGTTCTCTGGCTAAACTTAAGAAAAAACTGTTTAAGTAGTGGTGATCTTTCCTTAATTAAGTGGGTGGGTGGAATTAAATATAAGATGAACGTAGGTTGGGTTGAAGCATGAAACCCAACGCCAGCATGGGTTACGCTACCGCTAACCCATCCTACAAATAATTGTGCCTCCCTACTTATTCGCCAATTCAAAAATCAAACGCACCACTCCTTAAGAGTTGACAGAGAAAGGCTGATCAGCTATTCAGTTATCAGTGATCAGTTATCAGTTATCAGTGAACAGGGATATCGGGAGAAAAAAGCTGATGGCTGACTCCCCAAAAGGAAAACTTTCTACTTCACCATTAAGATAACTGCTATATAATTATTTCTAACTCTTACCCCTAGGATATTTATGAAGCGAGGAATTTACATTACCGCTAATGATCGAGTTATTGATCAAGCGATCGCATTAATGAATAGTATTCGTTTGTACGATCCTGATTCTCCCGTCATCTTGATTCCCTACGACAATAATTATCAAAAAATTGCCGATTTATTAGCAGAAAAATATGGCGTTATTCTCTATCCCGATCTGCAATTAGTGGAAGAATTAGCACAAAAAATCTATGATATTTTTGGAGAAAAATTCTTTGCTCGTCCCAATCAATTTCGCAAGCAGGTGTGTTGGTTTGGAGAATTAGATCAATTTCTTTATATCGATACCGATATCGTAGTTTTTGAAAAAATAATAGATAATCTAAATTTCCTCGATACCTACGATTTTCTCTGCTGTGATTACCAACACAAAAAAGGGATTACTGATGTCTTTAATCCGATTGTTTTAGAACAGGGAATCTTCACAGAAAATGATCTAACTGGGATGTTTAACGGTGGTTTTTGGGCTAGTAAAAAGAATCTATTCTCAGAACAGGAGTTATATAGTTCTTTTCAAGAATGTGCCGCTCATCCAGAATATTTTGATTTTTCTCAAAAAACCTCCGATCAACCGATTATTAATTATACCATTCTCAAACGAGTTCCCAATCGATTTAATATTGTCCGCGCCCCGGGTTGTCAAGCGGGAAATTGGGGGGGAAGTTCTCATTTTCAACGTCAGGGGAATATCTTAATCGATCCGAGATTAAATCAGCCCTTAAAATATTTACATTGGGCAGGAATTCGCATCGAACCGGGATGTCCCTACTGGGATATCTGGAAATATTATCGTTATCTAGATGATCCTAATCCCCCCGCAGATCCGCCAGCAAGCAAACCCAAAAATCCTTTGCAGAGATTATTAGATAAAATCAAATTATAGGTTTGATTTTTCCTCTCGCATCACTAAGATAACTGCTGCAATTTAACTCCAATCCTGTTGCTCCTCGCTTTGGCGAATTTGATACACTTGTCCGTGACTGTGCAGTTGTCGAGTTTTTGCCCATAAACTAGCTTCATCTAACTGCCATTTTTCTAGGATTAAATCTAAATCTCTTTGGATTTCTCTTGCTCCCGGAAAGTTTTGATAACGTATGCGTAAACGAGCGCATTCAGCTAAGTTTAAATCATTGGGTTCTGATTGCAGCAGCTGATCAACAATCGGGCGATCTAGTCTTTCCTGTGGATGTTGTTGTTCTTGATTTTTACTAGCCATAATTAATCGAACCAACCGATTTCGGAATCCGTTAACTCTGTGGGGGTAGGATTGGGGGCAATATAACGGGCTAAAGTTGCCATTTCAAAGTTATAAAGACTGGGTTTCTTCGGCGCAGGTTTGCTAATTGGTGAGGGTTCAGGGGTGGGGGGGGGACTATTTTCTAGGGTTTTAATTTGATTATATAATTTTTCAATTAACTGTTTTTTCTCGGTTAATTCCGTCTGGGATTGACTTAATTGACTCGATAATTTTTCAATTAACTGTTTTTTCTCAGTCAGTTCTGTTTCTGTCTTACTTAATTGACTCGATAGTTTTTCAATTAACTGTTTTTTCTCGGTTAATTCCGTCTGGGATTGACTTAATTGACTCGATAATTGTGCCACCAAAGTAGTTTTTTCCAAGAGGACAGATTCTAACTGCTCGGTCTGTTGTTGTAACTGCTGTAACCTGACAGAGAGTTCCAGATGTTCTTGAAGTTCTTTTTCCAGAGAAATCACCTTTTCTTGGAGAGTTTGCTGATTTTTCTCGGTTTTTTCTAACTCTGTTGTCAAGTCGTTAATTTTTGCCTGTAGGGTGGCGTTTGTTTCCTTCGGACGTTTGGGAGAAGGAGAGGTTTGGGATTCTACCTCTTTATTAGCTTCTGTACGGATGAGATCGTTTAAATTACCTTTGGTCATAAGCTGTGCAAATAGGATATTACGATAGAATCGGATACTGTCAAGTGGGTGGGTGGAATTAAATATAAGATGAACGTAGGTTGGGTTGAAGCATGAAACCCAACGCCCGATTATGTTACGCTACCGCTAACCCATCCTACAAATAATTGTGCCTCCCTACTTAATTACCCCGATATACGGGCTTGATTAAGCTGGGGAATTGTTCCATAGGTTTTATTGTATAGCTTGAGGTCGATCGATCCCTGTCTATTTAAGGAATGAGAACAAATACCTAAATCTCGGTTTCGCTGGTAAGATTCTAAATTTTTCTGTAGTTAATGATACAGAATAGTAAATTTGTGTCAGACTGAAGGTAGAAGTTGATCGCACCTGTGGCAGGGATAAATTTATGAATATTGAAGAAAAAGCACGTCTTAATCTAACCCAAGAGCGACAAGCAGAAGGAATGCTCGAAGAAAACGTCTTAACTCGTACAGAGGAGCTTTTAGGGGAAGGGGAGGCAGAAACTGCGAAAGCGCGGGTTTTATTAACCGAAAATCGTCAAGAAGACGAAAAACTTCAAGATAAAATTTTAGAACGTTCGATCGAAGCTATGCAATAGCCTTTCGGTGAAGACTGGCAATATCCACACAAGTAGAGTTAAATGTCTGTAGAGACGTGGTTTTCCCCGTCTCTATTTCAATTCCCGATAACTAATCACTGTTAAACTAATCACTGTTCACGCTCTGGACAGTGAAAAAATGCAGATCCGAAGAAAACACCCCAATCCTGCCGTTAAAGTTGAGAGTTTGAGTTATGTGGTGAAAGTGCCAGAGGCACAACCACAAAATATTTTAGAAGAAATCGTTTGGCATAAAGAGATCGAAGTCGATAAATTGCGCGAAAGGTTGCCTTTATTAGAATTACGCCAAAAAATAGCCAATACTGCGCCACCTTGCGACTTTTTAGCCGCCTTAAAACAGGGTAAAACCCAACCCGCTTTGATTGCCGAAGTCAAAAAAGCTTCCCCGAGCAAGGGAGTTATCCTGGAAGATTTTGATCCTGTAGCGATCGCGCGTGCCTATGAACAGGGAGGAGCCACTTGTTTATCGGTTTTAACCGATAGTAAGTTTTTTCAAGGTAGTTACGAAAATCTTAGCCTCGTCCGGCAAGCGGTATCTTTACCCCTATTATGCAAAGAATTTATCCTTTATCCCTATCAAATCTACTACGCTCGCTCTAAAGGAGCCGATGCTGTCCTTTTAATTGCCGCTATTTTAAGCGATCAAGACCTAGCATATTTTGTCAAAATTGTCAAGGGTTTAGGGATGACAGCTTTGGTAGAGGTGCATAGTCTGGCCGAATTCGATCGAGTGTTAGCCATTGAGGGAATCGAACTAATCGGCATCAATAACCGCAATTTAGAGACATTTAAAGTCGATTTAGACAATACTCGCCAATTACTAGAAGCCAGGGGCGAAAAGGTGCGAGAAAAAGGTATTCTGATCGTCAGCGAATCGGGATTACACACAGCAACAGATCTGGCGAAAGTGAAGCAAGCGGGAGCAAATGCAGTTCTAATCGGCGAATCTTTGGTAAAACTGCCCGATCCTGCTGCAGGTATCCAAAAACTCTTTGAAAATCGGGAATAGGAGTTAGGAAGTGGGGAGATGGGGAAGTGGGGAAGTGGGGAAGTGGGGAGAAAAAAGCTAACTCCTGCCCCCTGCCGACCGCCCCCCTGCTTCCTGCGATATAATCAGAGTTTGCCGAATCTTAAATCATCCCCTCAGAATTGATGCGATCGAGATTTGGTTTTTTATCTTGTTAAATATAGCCCAACGAGAGAGGACGAACCATGGAAAATAAAAATATGTTGATGATTCCCGGCCCCACACCAGTGCCGGAAGCGGTATTATTGGCTATGGCTAAAGCACCTATAGGTCATCGGACGGGTGCTTTTAGCAAGGTAATCGCCGAATTAACCGAAAATCTTCAATGGTTGCATCAAACCAGTGGCGATGTCTTAATGTTAACCGCTTCGGGAACCGGTGCCATGGAAGCGGGAATTATTAATTTTCTCAGCCCCGGCGATCGAGTTTTGGTGGGGGATAATGGTAAATTTGGGGAACGTTGGGGGAAAGTCGCGAAAGCCTACGGCTTAAATGTGGATTTAGTTAAGGCAGAATGGGGTAAACCCCTAGATCCAGAAGCATTTACCGCTAAACTGACCGAAGACAAGGAAAAAGCCATCAAAGCGGTAATTATCACCCATTCAGAAACTTCCACCGGGGTTCTCAATGACTTGGAAAGCATTAACAAAGCGGTAAAAGACCACGGGGAAGCTTTAATTATCGTCGATGCTGTCACCAGTTTAGGAGCTTATCCTATTCCCATCGATGAATGGGGTTTAGATGTGGTCGGTTCTGGTTCCCAGAAGGGTTATATGATTCCTCCTGGTTTAGGTTTTGTTTCCGTGAGCCAAAAAGCTTGGAAAGCCTACGAAACCGCCAAACTGCCCCGTTTTTATCTAGATTTGGGCAAATACAAAAAAGCCACCGATGAGGATAGTTCCCCCTTTACCCCTCCAGTTAACCTGATGTACGGTTTACAAGCTTCTCTGCAAATGATGAGAAGGGAGGGATTAGCGGCAATTTTCGCCCGTCACCAACGCTTAACGCAGATGACGCGGGCAGGTATGCGCGCCCTGGATTTGCCCCTCTATGCGGCGGATTCCTGGGCTTCCACGGCGATTACTGCGGTGGCCCCCACTCTGGTGGATGCGGAAAAAATTCGCTCGACTCTCAATAAAAAGTTCGACATCGCTGTGGCTGGTGGTCAGGATCACCTCAAGGGTAAAATCTTCCGTATCGGTCATTTAGGTTTTGCTAGTGAGAGGGATATCCTCACGGTTATCGCTGCCATTGAAGCGACTTTAATCGAGTTAGGTGTCGAAGGTGTCACCCCCGGTGCCGGTGTGGCTGCGGCTGCCTCGGTGATGGTGCAGGGTTAATCTTGGTTTGGCTTTTCCCCTTCTCCCCAAAGAGGGGGATTTTTGCCGGAAGATATAGTTTATTATCTAATACCCGTGTGCAACTATATTTTTGGTCTTGATTTACAAGGCTTTCAATCCTTGGCTCTTCTAGGTTCTGTGTGAGCATGGTATAACAGTAACACAGAACAGGAGGTGGGTTATGTGGATAAATTTTGATCAACTCCTCGATTTACGGCTCTTCTGTGGAAACTAGGTCTATACTGATAGAATATCCGCAAAATAGTCCTAAAAGTCTTTCCCAGTAAACATTTCACGATTCCATAAGCAAAAATTATCACACAAAGTCGAGAAGAGCCGATTTACCAAATGTAACAGTGGTCAATTAATTGAATGTCCGAATTGCCATCAAACCTTGGACAGAATCAATCAGACAGAGTATAATCTAGTCAGAGATTTGTCAATATTAGGCAATCGAGTATATTTAGAAGTACCACGCCGCCCCCCAACCCTAGGGTTGATTCATTTAAATTAAGTACAGCTGATTTTGAGTCAATAAATTTGACTGAAGATTCTCACGTTTATCTTTCTCTAATCAAAAGAGTTAGTCACAATAACTAATCTTTAATCCTCTGCCAATGTTTATTATGAATAAATTGATAAAGCTTGTTCCCAAGCCACTAAAAGCCTATCTCTCTTGAAATTTTCTGAGAGTACATCCTGTTAATTTAGATAATTTTTCTGCTTCTTACGTCGATAAAACTATCAGTTTTTCCCAACGTTCAGCTAACCACCTCTGTCCCTCTGTTATTGAGAGAAAACCCA
>NZ_SFBV01000337.1:0-24658 GCF_007095585.1 Microcystis sp. M_OC_Ca_00000000_C217Col | reverse complement strand
TCAGTTATCAGTTATCAGTTATCAGTTATCAGTTATCAGTTATCAGTTATCAGTTATCAGTTATCAGTTATCAGTTATCAGTTATCAGTTATCAGTTATCAGTTATCAGTTATCAGTTAGATAGTTGTAGGGTTTTGGGGTATTAGTTGAATTTCCCCATTTCCCCATTTCCCCATTTCCCCATTTCCCCATTTCCCCATTTCCCCATTCCCCCATTTCCCCATTTCCCCATTTCCCCATTTCCCCATTCCCCCATTTCCCCATTCCCCCATTTCCCGAATCCTGACCTAGCATAAAAAAGACAATTTAGGAATACTTGTTAAAGAAAATTATTGAGATTTTTTATTAGTTTTCGAGGTATCTTCGGCTCCTTGGGGGAGATCGATAAAGACCTTTTCTCCGGCTTCCAACCCTGATAAAATTTGGGTTTTATCGTCTAAGACCAAACCGATCGAAACGGGTTTAAAACTGGGTTTATTTTCGGCATCGGGAACTAAAACCCCTGACTTGCCTTCCCGGGTGACAATGGCGACGGTCGGCACGACCAGAGCATTATCTAACTGCTGGCCGACAAAAGTTACATCCACATTCATTTTCGATTTGAGTTTGTCCCGTCCCGTCACCAAACCGATTCTCACTTCAAAAGAAGTAACATTATCCTCGATAATTGCTTCAGGAGCCACGAGAATAACTCGACCTTCAAAGACTTCTTCAGGAAAAGCATCGGCGACAATTCGCACGGGTTGGCCGCGCTGTAATAAACCCACATCTACTTCCGGCACTTTCGCAATCACTTCCAATCCCGATGCTAGGGCGATAATCGAGGTGGAAGTGGCCGAAGCGGTACTAGAGGCCGAAGTGGTGGGAGTGACAAAAGAACCCTCGGTGGCGTATTTTTGGGTGACGATGCCATCAAAGGGAGCAGTAATGACCGTATCGCGGTATTGAATCTTAATTTGCTCTAAATTGGCCCTAGCAGCCGCTACAGATGATTCTAGTCGAGCAAGCTCCGTTTCTTGGGTTTTTTGGCGTTGTTCGAGGGCAAATTTCGCTTCAGCGATCGCTGCTGCCGCTCGGATCATTTCCTGCTCAATTCCCGCTACTTCTGGGGAAGCGGTTTTATCCGCTTGTTCCAAACGGCGGATCGATTCGTCTAAATTGGCTTTAGCATTGAGATATTCATTGAGGACGGCATCAAATTGGTCTTGAGCGATCGCCCCTTCCTGGACTAAATTTTCATTGCGTTTAACCCGATTTTCTGCTAGTCGAAACCGGGATTGGGCCGCTTGTACCTGAGCTTGCAGCTGGTCTAAATCTTTGGGAATTCTTTCTTTGGCCTGAGCTAAACGGGCTTCTAATTGCTTATAACTGGCCTGGGCCTGATAAAATCGGGCTTGTAATTGGCGGATATCTTCGGGAATACTGCGTTTAGCCTGTTCCAGACTGGCTAGAGCTTCCCGCAGACGCGCTTCTGACTGCATCCCTTGGGCATACACCTCTAAATTATCCATGACGGCGAGGGTTTGTCCCCTTTTAACGACCATGCCCTGATCCACCAACAATCGCACTAATCGGCCGGGGTTTTTCGGGCTAATGTTGACACTTTGGATTGGTTCCACCCTACCACTAGCTTTAATTTCCACAGCGAGGGTTTCTCGTTGAGCAGGAACGGTCATTTTCGCCAATTCTAGGGCAGGGGGAGGAGTTTGCAGTAAGCGATAAGAAACCACTCCCACCGCCAGAAAACCACTAGCCATGAGTCCGAATATCCAAAATAGGGGGCGATTTGATTTTCCCAACACGGTTATTGCCATCGATCAGCCAAAAGTTAATTGGTTATATACTAACGTCTCTAGAGTTGCCTTTGTTGTTTCTTTAGCCAACAACCCCCAAGCGAGATAGACTGATTAAAAAAGGCCTATCGCGGGGGTAAACTGTGCCAAAACTTCAATTAATCGTTTCTTTACTCATTTTTTTCGTCGCTGGCAGCCCGCCAGCTTTTTCCCAAGCTCTACTCCCCTACGCCATCGAACCGGGGTTAGAACAGATGGAACAAGCGGGAATTGAAATGGCTGAGGATGCCATCCAATTAGCTCGTTTTCGCCGTACCGATGCCGCCCTTTCCCGAGCTAGGTTAGCGGTGCAGTTAGCCCCCCATCTCTATCAAACTTGGTTTATTCTCGGTAGTTTATATCTGCAAGACGATCAGGTGCAACCCGGTATCGAGGCATTAAATCAATCTTTGTCCCTTGCTCCCGCCGATGCCCACGCTAATATTAAATTTTCCCTCGGTAGTGCTTATTTTCAGAATCAAGATTACCAGTCTGCTATTGCCCAGATTGAAGCGGGTTTGCAAATGAAACCCGATGTCTCCCCCGCTCTTTTTGATCTCGGTAATTCCTATCTCAAGTTAGCACAATATCCTGATGCGATCGCAGCTTACGAAAAAGCTGTTAGTCAAGATAAAAATTTTTGGCCGGCTATTAATAATATTGGTTTAGTTAAATACGAACAGGGTGATAAGGAAGCCGCTCTTAAAGATTGGCGCACCGCTTTGAAAATTGATCCTAAACAGCCGGAACCTCAGTTAGCTATTGCGGTGGCTATTTATAGTCAAGGAAAAACTGAGGAGGGCATCAAATTAGCTCAGGCCGCTCTCACTAGCGATAGTCGTTATGTCAGTCTAGAATTTTTGGGGGAAAATCTCTGGGGTAAAAGTCTTCTGCAAGACACGGAGAAAATGTTTAATCATCCCCAAATGAAAGATTTTATCGCTCGTTTACCACAACCAACCCTAGAAGCGGACGAAGAAAATTAAGCTGATAGCAGCAAGCATCAAGATAACCCCTTAGTTAATTGGCTAGGAATTCTTGAGGCTTGCTCTAACTAATTAGGACTGGCTGAATATCGGTAGCAGCTTTGCTAAAAAATGGTTTTGGGACTTTATTAGCAAAACAACAAACTTTTTGCCGCAAACCCCACATACAGTACAATTATTATAATTAAGGGTTTGAAAGGCCTAGGATGATGGCAAAGCAATCAAGGGCAATTGCGGTGACAGAACATGATAATAAGTGTCCCGAATGTCTGCACTTGGAGATTTCGGGAGAACTGGTTACGTCTGAGTCTAAGGGTGTTGTTTCCCTTTTCAAAAAGTCTGAACCAAAGGCGTTTTCCCTATCGGTGCGGCTTAATTTTAATCAGCAGTGGCTTGATTTTTCTTTTGGACGGGTTAAGTTTGGTTTGCGGGGGGGAGAGTTACGCTTAAAACTGGAGAATGGCCAAATGCCTTCTGAGTTGAGAAATGAGGCGTTGAAAAAGATTTTAGCAAGGGAGTTGGAGATTGAACGTCAGTTAGGAGGAGAACAGGAAAGCAAGTCTCAACTAGAAGGATCAGTAACTCCTGATTTATCGAAAGCAAGCTTAAAGGGAGTTAGAGAACAGCGTCAAAAAGAGTCCCAGGGAGATAAGTTTCAGCTTAAAATAGCTCAAATTAGTCACAAGGGAGCAAATAATCAGCCTGTGTGGGTGTTCGAGAATAGGACAGGTGAGCCGGTTTTACTGGGGGAATTAATGGATTTGCTTGATGAATTGGGAAAATTTATTTAGGGTTTGCGGCAAAAAGTTTGTTGGTGAGGTTCCCTTGTTTCAAGGCTCTGCCTTGAAACATAATATCTAAGGCTCTGCCTTAAAGTAGTATTTAAGAAGAACTGGAATTTCAGTGAACAGTTATCAGTAAACAGTTATCAGGTAGAACCTGAATCAAGCGTTCCCAGGTTCTACCTGGGAACGAGATAACTAGATAAATAAGTTAAAATAGTAAGGCGATCATTAACAAAGGGGTCAACAGATGCAAAATTTACGTCAGGTTTCTTTACTAACAAGTGGACAAGAGCAAGTATTAACTATTCCTCCTGAACTGGCCCTATCAAGTACAGAGGTTTTGTTACGCAAAGAAGGTCATCGCTTAATCATTGAGCCGATTTCTTCCGGTTCTCTAATTTCTTTGCTGACTACTTTGCCAGACATTACAGACAATTTTCCTGATATAGATGAAGGGTTGCTTCCCCTTGATGACATTACATTTTAGTACCACCCAATGACCTATCAATATCTGCTTGATACTAACATCCTATCACATTTGATCAGGTATCCCCAAGGTCAGGTTTTCCAGCATATTGTGGATGTCGGCGAAGAAAGCGTTTGTACGAGCATCATTGTGGCGTGTGAATTAAGATTTGGAGTGGTTAAAAGTGGTTCCTCCCGTCTGGTGCAGCAACTAGAACGCATCCTGGAGTTCTTGACAGTTTTGCCATTAGAATCAACTGTAGATAAGCACTATGCCGTAATTCGTAAACATTTGGAGCAAGCAGGAACCCCAATCGGTCCAAATGATTTACTGATTGCTGCTCATTCTCTAGCGCTTGATCTGACTCTTGTTACCGCAAATACTCGTGAATTTGAGCGTGTGCCTGCTTTGAAGTTAGAGAATTGGTTGATTGATTCTGTAATAATTTTTGGGGGATAATTTGTCATAAATGATGTTGCTGATGATGGTTTTGTATATATTCTGCAACTACTTTTTTGCGGTTTTCTCGCAATGACAAATCAGGTGGAGCATTTTCTAAAAGATGCTGAGGATGACCTCCCCGGCGTTGTGATAAAGTTTTACGCGGTTTTAAGCTTTGCCAATGTTCGTAAATGAGTTTTTTCAGAAGTTCTTCTGAGCTAATATTCTCTTCGGAAATGATGTCTGCTAGATAGTTCTCGGTTTCTCGATCTAGATTAATGGATAACATTGTTACCTCATGGGATAAATCAATATTTTTGATTATAGTTTAAAATCCATGATCGCGCTACAGATAATCCCACTCACCCCCCCATCCCCAAACGGTAAAATGTTTTATGACATATAATTAATTTGCAAGTAAAATGTAGGGTGCGTTAGACGGCGACAATCTCTGCTTAAACTTAAATCTAACAATCCGTCGTAACGCACCACACCTATTGCATGATCAGTAAAATGTAGGGTGCGTTAGACGGCGATAATCTCTGCTTAAACTTAAATCTAACAATCCGTCGTAACGCACCACACCTATCATTAATTTAACTTCATTATAACATATAATTAATTTGCAAGAGTTCTTTTTTTCCACTTCAATCTAAGAATTGAGAAAAAAGCAAAACCTTATATTATACCATAAAAAAATTATGCAAGAGGTCTATTGTACTGTAAAAGGATAATGCCTGGTTTTTGAAGGTTCCAATTTTAACAGGTCAAAAGCCTTATTTTAAAAGGGTTTTACTATTATTCAGCAAACCCTAATTAGGATAAACTCGCCCTTTCCAACCTCCCCCTTGGCCGCGCCAATAACGCAGGGCAGAATCAACGGTCATTAAACTATAAAAGAGGGCAATTAGGGGTAAAGTTAAAGCCCGCAGGGGGGATAATTTATATAGTCTTAAAGTTGGGCTATAGGAAAGGGCGATTAGTAATAAGGTGATGGTGCTAATTATGATAATTGATGTTTGTTTTAATACCAGTCCCCAGATTAAGCCCAAGGGAGCGGCTAAATAGGTTAAAAACATCCCGAAAATTGTCCCGATTAACCAAAGTGTTGAGTAATTTAGTTGTGTGAAGGCGGTGCGGGCTACCATATTCCAAATGCTGGCTAAATCGGGATAGGGACGGAGACTATAGGTGGTTTCTGTTAATCCTAACCAGATAGATTTCTCGGTATTTTCGGAGTGATTTTGCAGATATTTTTTAACCGCAATCGCTAAAGAACAATCATCAATTAAAGCTTGTTTAAGAATATCAATACTGCCAATTTTTTCTAGAATATCTCGGCGAATTAAAATGCAACCCCCAGCGGCGGCAGCTATCGGGGAATTAGGGTTATTAACTAGGGGAAAAGGATAGAGTTTCTCGAAGAAAAAAACAAAGGCAGGAATGAGAAATTTTTCCCAAAAACTGTCACAGCGTAGCAACACCATCAGGGAAACTAAAGCTTGTTTTTCTTGTACTGCTTTAGTAACTAATTGGGTTAAATTATCCGGTGGGTGGGCAATATCAGCATCGGTGAACAGAAAATAATCGGGTGCAAATTTCTCGGTAGCCTCTGTTATTCCCTGTTTCATTGCCCATAATTTACCCGTCCATCCTATCTCTAAAGGTTGTCCAGAAATAATAGTTATCTGTTCAGATTTATGAGATTTATCGGCAATTTTTTGGGCAACTTTCCCCGTGTCATCACTGCTTTGATCGTCAATTAAAATAATCGAAAATTCGCCTTGATAATCTTGGTTAAAGAGGGAAGTTAAACTGATAGGTAAAACGTCGGCTTCGTTTCGTGCGGGGATAATTGCCGAGACTTTTGGATAATTTGTTAAGGGAGAAGTGACGGGATTAATTTTTTGGTTAGATAGCCAAAATTGTCCCCTGGCTAAGATTAAATATAACCAAATTATTAGCGATAGGAAAGTAACTAATAATAAGAAAAATGTCATAAGCTAGTCAGCCTTTTGATGAGGGAATAGGGAACAGGTCAAAAAGAGTAAGTAGGTAGGTGTTAAAAGTTGTCAGCCACCCCCCTTATCAAGGGGGGCAGGGGGGATCCCCCCGCCTATCGGCACCCCCCTTATTAAGGGGGATCCCCCCGCCTATCGGCACCCCCCTTATCAAGGGGGGCAGGAGGGATCGAACCTAAAATCCATTTTTAATTTAATTATAATCAGCTACTTATCAAATTTAGATGGACAACAGCTTAACCGGTTTGGGGTTTAACAGAGGGCAATTTAGGATAAAATAGAAGCAACTTAGCAAGATTAGACGAGGGAGTAAATCATGGATTACGATGTAGTAATTATTGGGGGAGGACCGGCGGGAGGTCACTGTGGTAGATTATTAAGTGAAAAAGGTTATCGTGTTCTTTTAGTGGAACAACATTCTAGTTGGCAAGATAATAACTTTTCTAGTGCCGCTTCTCCCCTAGAAATTTTAGAACAATTCAATCTCCCCGAAACCGTAGTGGCTAGGTTTTGGAAAAATATCGAAATTATCTCCACTAGCATACATCATTTTTGGTCATCACCGCAACCTTTAGGGGTAGTTTTTGATTTTGCCAAATTGCGAGAGTTTTTAGCCGCAGAAGTGCTGCGTTGGGGGGGAGAAGTTCGTTTAGGTTGTCGTTATCTGAAATATCAACAGATGGAGGATAAGCTAACTGTTTTCTTGAAATCAAAAGGTGAGGAAATCGAGACAGTTACTACTCGTTTATTGGTTGATGCCACGGGATACGCTAGGGCAGTTATGTATAAACATAGACGAGAAAAACCTGATTTTTTAAAAGCAGTCGGTATTGAATATTTAATTGCTGTGCCAGAAGAAGATTATCAAAAGTATCAAGATAATTTAGTATTTTTTCTCGGTCATAAATGGAGTCCTAAAGGTTATGGCTGGATTTTTCCTATGGATAATCGGCAATTAAAAATAGGAGCCGCTTGGTTAGAGGGAGAACATCCTTATATTCCTGAAGTTAAGCCTTTAAAAAGTTATATTACACAAATTATTCAAACCTACATTAATCTCTATAAATATGATATAATTGACAGCCATGGTTCTATTTTAGAATATTCGCTCAATCTGCAAGATATTTATTATCAAGAACCGAATATTATAGCGATTGGTGATGCAGTTTCTACGGTTAACTTTTTAGGAGGGGAAGGTATTCGCCATGCTATGAAAGGAGCCGAAATTGCTTGTCAATACATGGAAGAATATTTACAGGGAAAATCGAGTAATTTTGCCGCTTATCAACAGCGGATGCAGGAATATTTTCAACCCAAATGGAATTTATCCGATCGCCTCAGTCGCAAAGTTTATTTAGAATATAGTGATGCGCGTATTGATCAAGGAGTAGCCTATCTCAAATATCTTTCCACCCAGGATATAATCGACATTTTATTTTACTATAAATTTGAAAAATATACAAAAGGGTTAGGAAGATTTCTGCTGGGGAAATTACGTCAATGGTGGCGCAGAATTTTTCCTAGTCAAAAACCTGAGTAAATAAGCTAGGATAAAGCTAAGGAAACAATATTGGTAAAGACCGTGAGTAAGTTTATTCCCTACAGTACAATCATCACTCTGCTGGGCATTTTAGCAGCCTGTAGTGGCAATCCCGACCTAGAAAATCGTCTGGCTGCCGATCCTAATCTACAAACAAATCCCATACCAGAAAACTCTCCTAATAACAGGCAATTACCCGCAAATTTTCCCGCAGAAATTCCTCGATATAGTCAATCAGAATTATTATCCGTGCAGACAAATCCTGATAATACTGGTGGACAAACCCGTTGGCAATCCAACGATCCCAGCAATGCGATCGAGGCTTTTTATCAACAGGAATTAGTTAATAATAATTGGGAAATTATCACTCCCTTTTCTGGGGAAGGAGTTAATAGTACCCTAACGGCCCGTCGAGATAATTTAGAGTTAACTATCACCATAACTGCCACTTCTCCCAATACCGAATATAGCCTCGATTATCGTCCAATAGGAACCCCTAGTCCCTCCCCTAGTCCCTCCCCTAGTCCCTCCCTTATTCCCTCCCCGTTACCAAATCTTAATCCCACCAGTTTTAACGATCTCGAATCCTTACCTAATCCCTTAAAGAGCCACATTCAAGACTTAGCTAGATTAGGAGTATTAACAGGTAATAACAATCAGTTTAACCCTAATGATACAATAACGCGCCGAGAATTTGCTCGCTGGTTGTTACAGGCTAATAATGCCATTTATGCTAATGTAGCGGGTAAACAAATCCGTGTAGCTACCCCCAATAGTTCCCCGACTTTTAGTGATGTTAAAAATAACGATCCCGATTATATTTATATTCAAGGATTAGCGGAAGCGGGGTTAATTCCCTCTCCTTTAACGGGAGATAGTAGCGCCATTTTATTCCGTCCCAATGCTCCTTTAACCCGGGAAGATTTAATCGCTTGGAAAGTGCCATTAGATGTCAGAAAAGCTTTACCGAGCGCCAATCTTGATACGATTAAAAATACTTGGGGTTTTCAGGATACTAATAAAATTAACCCGCAGCTGGTGCGCGCTCTTTATGCCGATTTTCAAAATGCTGAACAAGCTAATATTCGGCGAGTTTTTGGTTTTACTACCCTATTTCAGCCAAAAAGACCAGTAACTCGCGCTGAAGCTGCCGCTACTTTATGGTATTTTGGTTTTCAGGGTGATGGTGTTTCCGCTGCCGATGCTGTGCAGGGTCAAGATACGCAACAGAGTGGGGTTAACTGAAATTTGTCCACAAAAACTAAGGGTGTGTCAGGAAAATACAGGCACTATTTTTGACATTTCTTCATATCTATTCAGAAAAATTAACAGAGGATTCTTGACCCTGCAGCTAGGGGAATATTTTATGCTAAAGATATAACTCTGCTGCAGGGGATTTTCTTGCTGACTTCCGCTGCTATTAACATTATGACCCATCAAACTCTCAAACTCGCCGGGATGAGTTGCGCTGGTTGTGCTGATTCGATCGAACGGATCATTAAATCTATCCCCGGAGTGATTCGATGTCAAGTTAATTTTGGCGTGGAACAGGTGGATGTGGACTATGATCCCAAGCGTACCGATCTTAACACTATTCAAGCAAAAGTTAGGGATGCCGGTTTCCAAGCGACACCGATAACGGAAATTAATCTCGAATCCAGGCCAGAAAAAGAACTTCTCACTAAACTATCGATCGCTATTGTTATTAGTATTATACTTTTTATCGGTTCTTTACCGATGATGACGGGTTTATCTCTATCTTTTATCCCCCATTGGTTACACGATCCTTTACTACAATTAACTCTCGCTACTCCCGTCCAATTTTGGTGTGGTCAAAGTTTTTATAAAAATGCGTGGAAAGCTTTTAAAAATCGCACTGCTACCATGGACACTTTAGTAGTTTTGGGAACCAGTGCCGCCTATTTTTATTCTCTGTTTTTAACCTTCGAGAGCGATTTTATCGAAAAACAGGGATTTAATTCCCATGTCTATTACGAAGCATCAGCTATCGTCATTACTCTGATTTTACTCGGTCGTTTTCTCGAAAAACGGGCCAGAAAAGAAACGGCCGCCGCTATTAAACAATTAATGGGATTACAGGCAAAAACTGCTAGGGTAATTAGGGAAGAACAGACGCTAGATATACCAATAGAAGAGGTGAAGGTAGGAGATATAATTTTAGTGCGTCCGGGGGAAAAAATTCCCGTCGATGGCATAATTATCCAAGGCAGTTCTAGCATTGATGAATCGATGGTGACGGGGGAAAGTTTACCCGTGCGAAAAACCGTCAATCAACAGGTAATCGGTGCGACAATTAATAAAACCGGTAGCCTACAAATGCAAGCGTTACGGGTGGGAAAAGATACGGTTTTAGCTCAGATTGTCCGATTAGTGCAAACCGCGCAAGCATCAAAAGCACCTATACAAAGATTAGTCGATCGAGTGACCGCTTATTTTGTGCCGGTGGTGATGATTATTGCGGTAATAACTTTCTTATTTTGGATTCTCCGCACGGGTAATCTCACCCTCGCTTTGATTACAATGGTGGAAGTCTTAATTATCGCCTGTCCCTGTGCGCTAGGATTAGCTACACCCACCTCGATTATGGTGGGAACAGGACAGGGAGCAAAACAGGGAATTTTAATTAAAAATGCCGAAAGTTTAGAATTAGCCCAGGGCATTACTACTATTGTTCTAGATAAAACCGGAACTCTCACCCAGGGTAAACCAACGGTGACGGACTTCTTGACTCGCGAGGGGGTGGGGGATGGACGGGAATTATCGCTGCTGCAGTTAGTCGTATCGGTGGAGAATCATTCTGAACACCCGTTAGGAGAAGCAATAGTTAAATATGGGCGGTTAAACGCCATTAAAACCCTAGAAGTAACCGAATTTGACTCAATAACTGGGTCAGGAGTGCAGGGAAAAGTCGGGTCGGATTTAGTGCAAATCGGTACACAACAATGGTTAGAAAGTCAAGGGATCGAAACAAAAGTTCTTAAAAAAGTCGCCCACGATTGGGAATGGCAGAAAAAAACCGTGGCTTGGATAGCGGTTAACGGGCATTTAGAGGGGTTGATTGCCATTTCCGACGTTTTAAAACCTTTTTCTTCCTCAGTGGTCGCCAAGCTCAAAAAAATCGGCTTAGAGGTGATGATGATGACGGGGGACAACCTCGAAACCGCAGAAGCGATCGCCAGCGAGTTGGGTATCCGGCGCTTTTTTGCCGCACTCCGTCCCCAAGAAAAAGCCGAAAAAATCGAATATTTGCAGAAAAAAGGGAAAATAGTCGCCATGGTTGGAGATGGCATCAATGATGCGATCGCATTGGCGCAAGCGGACTTAGGTATTGCCATTGGCACGGGAACCGATGTAGCGATCGCTGCTAGTGATATAACCTTAATTTCGGGAGATTTACAGGGAATTGTGACCGCTATTGAGTTAAGTCGGGCAACAATGGCAAATATCAAAGAAAATCTCTTTTTTGCTTTTATTTATAACCTAATTGCCATTCCCATCGCTGCCGGAATCCTCTATCCTTTTCTGCTCAATCCGATTATTGCCGGTGCTGCCATGGCTTTAAGTTCCCTTTCCGTGGTGACAAATGCTTTACGATTGCGTCGAGTTCATCCCAGGGTGGGGGGATAATTTTCGTTAACAATTCTTAAGGAAAAACCAGAAAAATTAGCTGTACGGGGGATGATACCGTAGAAAAGGCAATAGAATAATCACCGTGATATGACTGACTCCCCTGAAATACCTTATTTATTACGCGCTGCCAAAGGAGAAATCTTACCCCGTCCTCCCGTGTGGATGATGAGACAAGCAGGACGTTATATGCAGATTTATCGAGAATTGCGGGATAAATACCCCAGTTTTCGGGAAAGATCGGAAAATGCCGATTTAGCGATCGAAATCTCCCTGCAACCTTGGCGTGCTTTTCAACCGGATGGGGTGATCATGTTCTCCGATATCCTCACTCCCTTGGCGGGAATCGGTATTCCCTTTGATATTATCGAAAGTAAGGGGCCGATTATCGATTCTCCCATTCGTACTCAAGCGCAGGTGGACCAACTTAATCCCCTCGATCCCGATCAGTCTTTACCTTTTATCAAAACGATTTTAAAAACCCTGCGTCAAGAGGTGGGAAATAAATCCACTGTCCTCGGTTTTGTCGGAGCGCCTTGGACTTTAGCAGCCTATGCAGTGGAAGGGAAAGGTTCTAAAAGTTATTCTGTGATTAAAGGGATGGCTTTTTCGGAACCCTCGGTACTGCACCAATTTTTAGATAAATTAGCGGATATGATCGCCACCTATGTCCGTTATCAAATTGATTGTGGGGCGCAAGTGGTACAAATGTTCGACTCTTGGGCGGGTCAATTAACTCCCCAAGATTACGATGTTTTTGCCTTACCCTATCAACAAAAAGTAGTTCGTTTGGTGAAAGAAACCCATCCCGATACACCCTTAATTCTCTACATTAGTGGCAGCGCCGGCGTTTTGGAAAGAATGGCTAAATCGGGGGTTGATATTATTAGCGTCGATTGGACTGTCGATATGGCGGAAGCGAGACAGCGTTTAGGTAAAGCGATGATGGTTCAAGGTAATATCGATCCGGGGGTTTTATTCGGTTCCCAGTCCTTTATTCGCGAGCGGATTATTGATACTATTCGTAAAGCGGGTAATCAAGGTCATATTCTTAATTTAGGTCATGGTGTTTTGGTGGGAACTCCTGAAGATAACGTGCGTTTCTTCTTTGAAACTGCTAAAGGATTTAGTTATCAATAAAGTTACTCAGGGAACAGGGGGTGGGGAAATGGGGAAATGGGGAAATGGGGGGATTCAACTAATACCCTAAAACCCTAAAACCCCAAAACACAACACCCTTTTTGACTTTTTACTTTCAAACTGTCCCCTAAATTCTGCCAGATCAATTAAAATAATGAAAAAAATATTTCTAACGGGTGTGAGTGGCTGTATTGGGCATTATATCGCTGAGATTTTACTGGAAAATCCCGACTATGAATTATATTTTTTAGTGCGTAATCCAGAGAAGTTAAAATTTGCTTACCAAGGGCGATCAAATGTTCATATACTTTTAGGAGATATGGAAAATATTGGGGTATATGCGGAGCTTTTAAAAACAATGAATATAGCGGTTTTAATCGCTACCAGTTGGGGAGGAGAGGAGGAAAGTTATCAGATTAATGTGGTAAAAACCCTAGAATTAATTAGTTATTTAGATGCTCAAATCTGCGAGAAAGTCCTCTACTTTTCTACCGCCAGCATTCTCAATCAAAATAATCAACCTTTGCCCGAAGCTGGGGAGATAGGAACTAATTATATCCGCACTAAATATATTTGTTATAGTAAATTTACTGACCTAGAAATCGCCGATAAAATTATCACTTTGTACCCCACTTTTGTCTTAGGTGGTGACGAAAATAAACCCTATTCTCATATCTATGGGGGTTTACCGGATGTGTTGAAATATATCGGTTTAGTGCGTTGGTTTCAAGCTGATGGCAGTTTTCATTTTATCCATGCCAAAGATATAGCTCAAGTGGTGAATTATTTAATCGAAAATACCGCACCAGAAAGCAAAATTGTTCTAGGCAATCAACGCACAACAGCTAACCAAGCAGTGGAGGAAATCTGCGCTTATTTAAACAAAAAAATCTATTTTCGGATTCCTTTATCTTTAACCATTGCTAACTTTTTTATCAAAGTTTTTAACTTGCAGATGGAAGCATGGGACCGTTTTGCGATGAATTATCGCCACTTCACCCACATTAAAACCTATACTCCTGCTGATTTTGGTTTAAAAAACTATTGTTCCACCCTCGATGATGTTTTAACCTTGCGAGGAATTCCCCGAAAAAAACCCTAAGTAGGGTTTGCGGCAAAAAGCTTTTCCTGGGAGCAGGGTGTGGGGTGTGGGGTGTGGGGTTTTACCGATTTTGAGGTAGTCAGTTACCTAATTTTCAGGGAAAAAGTCCAGGAATTTTCCCCCCGATCCCCGCAATGGCTGGCACTTTTTGAGGGGAAAAAAGTCTAAAAGTCTTAGCCAACAAGGTTTTTAGATTTATTCAGCAAACTCTAATTAATTCTGTCTGGATACTATTTTCCTTTATTCGTAGCAGGCATTTTACTCTCTTGGGTTTGGTGGGTAAAATGTATTCTAAAATACATTCCTGCTGGCGAGCAAATGGAACGAACCACAAAGACACAAAGGACACAAAGATTGATCGGTCTTATATAACTTAAACTTATCACACAAAGAATAAGAGAGCCGGCATTTTACTCCCCTCTCCCTTTGGTTGTGGGGGTAAGGGAAATTAACCATCTCTGCGATTACTTTTGAAAAATGGCATCAGTGACAAGAAAACGGCAATTTTCTACTTAAGACTGTCCACTAAAAACTCACATCTGATAACTGATCACTGATAACTGATAACCGCTCAGGTACAATAAAACCTTGAGGCTTAATAGATATTGAGATTATGGGTAACACTTTCGGACGACTATTTCGGGTTTCCACTTTTGGAGAATCTCACGGGGGTGGGGTAGGAGTGGTTATCGATGGTTGTCCTCCGCGCTTAGAAATTTCCGAAGAGGAGATTCAAATCGATTTAGACCGTCGCAAACCGGGACAAAGCAGAATCGTGACCCCGCGTCGGGAAAATGACCTTTGTGAGATAATTTCGGGCGTTTTTGAAGGCAAAACCCTCGGTACACCGATCGCTATTTTAGTGCGGAATCAGGATGCTCGTTCGCAAGATTACAACGAAATGGCCGAGAAATTCCGACCTTCCCATGGGGATGCTACCTACGAAGCAAAATACGGCATTCGCAACTGGAAAGGAGGAGGCAGATCCTCGGCCCGGGAAACCATCGGCCGGGTGGCCGCAGGAGCGATCGCTAAAAAAATCCTTAAATCTGTCTATAATGTCGAGATTATCGGTTATGTGAAGCGAATTAAAGATATTGAGGCAATCATCGACCCCAACACCGTCACCCTCGACGAGGTGGAAAGTAATATAGTGCGTTGTCCCAACGGGGAAACGGCCGCCCAAATGATCGCCCTGATCGACCAAATTCGCCTGAATAAAGACTCGATCGGCGGTGTGGTGGAATGTGTAGCCAGAAATGTGCCGAAAGGTCTAGGAGAACCCGTTTTTGATAAGCTAGAAGCCGATTTAGCTAAGGGGATGATGTCCTTACCCGCGAGTAAGGGATTTGAAATCGGATCGGGATTCGCGGGAACCTTCTTAACCGGCAGCGAACACAATGACGAGTATTTTATCGATGATAACGGGGAAATTCGCACCACGAGCAATCGTTCGGGAGGCATCCAAGGAGGAATCAGTAACGGTGAAAATATTATTATCCGCACCGCTTTTAAACCCACCGCGACTATCGGTAAAGAACAAAAAACCGTGACGCGCACCGGGGAAGAAACCACCCTAGCAGCCAAAGGAAGACACGATCCTTGTGTTTTACCCCGGGCCGTCCCGATGGTGGAAGCGATGATGGCTTTGGTATTATGCGATCATCTGCTCCGTTTTCAGGGACAATGTACGATTAGCGATCGCTTTTTCTAAACCTTTATCTGCGATGAAATTTTTATTCCTTCATTCCAATTTTCCCGCCCAATTTCGCCATTTAATCACGGTTTTAGCTCAAAAACCTGGAAATCAAGTGATTTTCGGCACTACCCGGCAAGAGGGAGAGATAGCGGGGGTAAAAAAATTTATTTACAAGGAAAGTCGCGCTGTTTCTCCCCAAACCCATCATTATGTCCGTCCCCTTGAAAGTGCGGTTTTACAAGGTCAAGCGGTTTATGCTGTTTGCCAACAACTGAAAAATCAAGGATTTTATCCCGATATTGTCTATGCACATTCTGGCTGGGGGCCGGGTCTATTTATCAAGGATATTTTCCCGAAAACTAAGTTTTTAGCCTATTTTGAATGGTTTTATCATGCCCATGGTTCCGATGCTGATTTTGATCCAGAGGATCCCCTCAATGCTGATGCCGAGGCCCGGATTAGAATTAAAAATGCGCCAATCCTGATCGATCTGGTCAGTTGCGATCGAGGTTTATCGCCGACTATCTGGCAAAAACAACAATTTCCCAGCGAATTTCACTCGAAACTGACAGTTTTACACGATGGCATCGATACGGACTATTTTTGTCCCCGTCCCGATGTGCAGTTAGTGATTCCAGAGATAGGTTTAGATTTATCCGGTGTTAAGGAGATTGTCACCTATGCAACCCGGGGAATGGAACCCTATCGCGGTTTTCCCCAATTTATGACGGCTGTTTCCCTAATTTTAGCCCGTCGGCCTAACTGTCATGTGGTGATTGTCGGTGAGGATCGGGTCGCTTATGGGAAAACTCTACCGGACGGCAAAACCTATAAACAATTGATGTTAGAAAGCCTTTCTTTGGATTTATCCCGGGTGCATTTTACCGGTTCTCTGCCCTACGGTCAATATAAACAGGTTTTACAGGCATCAGCGGCCCATATCTATCTTACCCGTCCTTTTGTGCTGTCTTGGTCAATGTTAGAGGCCATGGCCATGGGTTGCGTCGTGATTGGTTCCGATACTCCCCCCGTGCGAGAATTAATTACCGATGGGGAAAATGGTTTATTAGTGGATTTCTTTTCTCCTCAACAAATAGCCGATCGCGTGGATGAAGTGTTAGATTATCCCCAGGGTTGGCAAAATCTGCGTTTAAATGCTAGGGAAACTATCAAGCAACGCTACGACCTCAAGCAATGTTTACAGGATCATCTAGATTGGTTATTGAGTTGATGAAATGAGAGCATTTTCTCAAAAATACTGTCTTTTAAAGGATTAATATCGCTATTAAATCCTTTCTCTTACAATTCTAATTCCTTGCCAAGCAGGAATATTACCTGCTCGTCTTTCTTCTAATAATACGGAGGCGATAAAACGGTTAAAAACTTGTTCCCTTTTGCTGGAATATTGAGAATTTAATTCTCGGCATTCTGCAACTGTTAAGTTAACCTGATCTAATAATTCTTCATTTTTAGATGCTGCTCCGTAAATATCTGGGAATAGATACCAAGCAATACCGATCTTATTTACAAGTTGCTGCCATGAGGATAAATTGTCAATATAGGGATAAAGCGTTTGAATATTAAGAGAACTTAGATAATCTTCAACAATCAAAGATATACCATCGGTAGGGTCGAGATTTAAATTGAGTCTAATCCTACAATAACTAATATAATCAGCGACATAAAACAAGAGAAACCCAAGCACAGGCACAAGCACAAGCACAAGCACAGGCACAAGCACAGGCACAAGCACAAGCACAAGCCCAAGCACAAGCCCAACCACAAACACAAGCCCAAGCACAAACTCAACCAGTGATTGAGTTTCAAGCACAACCCAAACGATAAACCCAACCACAAACACAAGCCCAAGCACAAGCACAAGCACAGGCCGCCCAAGGTGAAGACCAAGCCCAAGCATAAGCCCAGTCACAAGCCCAAGCACAAGCATAAGCCCAAGGTGAAGACCAAGCCCAAGCCCAGGCTTAGTCCAAAATGGCAACAATTTATATAGCGAAAATTGATATATAAATTGACCAATCATGCCATCCATTACTTTACCAAGTTTCTCTTTTGAAAAAAACAAGATTTTTTCTTTAATCTTTAGCCACTTTTCTGGCTCTAAATAAACCATTCTTGATGTCAAGTTTTCCTGACACCAGTAACCGACTAAATTTTCCTCCTCTGTTTCCATTGGTAAAAATTCCTCAGCTTCTTGTAGAGTAGGAATTCTATACTTAAATTCTGGTTTAAAATGCTGTGGATGTTGGGTTAACCATTCACAAAACGCTTCAGCGTCACTGGCTTTCACACCAGTAATCGGCTTTAAAATATCTTCAGATACAACTGCATTGGTTTTCCAATCAAGAGGCTGATGATTTTTACCGAGTTTTTTCCTTTCATCAATAAATAGCTGATACTCTGCACAGGTAATATAGCTAATATCAATGGCGATACTATCATCAAGAGGAATCAGCTTACTCAATCTTCTGGAGAGTTGAACATGAGCGAGTAACTCAAAATTGACTGTCTCTGTCATCGGTTTTCCCATCCTTTTATCCATAATTGATTAAACCTTTGTCTCACTTCTGGCGAACAACTTTTGCCTTCTTCTAAGCAATCCATCGCTAGACTAATTGAGGTAATATTAGGATTATTTATTGCCGCAAGAATTAGATTACTAATATCATTTTTTGCCGCATATAAACGAATTGTTTCCGCCCACCAATTATGATTTATGTTTTGAATCAATAAATCTTCTTGATTTAATTCTTGGATTTGAACTGAGGCTAAATATTCCTGAAAACTGAGGTGAGCAAAAATATAAAAACTGTCATCTTTTTTGGTCAATAAACCCGAAATTTTTTCAATATTCTCAAAAAAGTCTTCGGGTTTAACTTCCGTCTTAGCTACTGCTGCTAAAGAACTTTTGATAATTTCTTGACCTTGAGCTAAGGAAAACTCACGGATTCCCCTTTTCATTAACTCTAAAGCTAATACCTGTAATACTGCTTTTTTCTGAGTTAAATTTAGTGTAATCGAATCAGTCATTCCTTTAGCTTCTATTCGCCTTGTCAATAAGACCTCACAAATTTCTGCATACAATTCTACTCGATTTCCTGGCAACGCTCCTCGATTATCATGAACTGTAGCAATCATAGTTAATAATAAAGGATTGAGTGCCATTGCTGCTAAAGGAGCAGATTTTTTGATTCTCTGCATTAAATCATTAGCTTTTCTTTGTGCTTCTGCGCGTAAACCTGCATCTTCCTTTCGCACTTGGCGCAATATTTCATTTTGTAAATACCAATTCTGAAAAAACCTTTCAACTTGTTTTAGGTTAAAAGACTGAACTTCGAGAAAAGTTCTAATTTGTTGTAACCATTCAGCTTGATAACCATGACGGCGCGAAGTGATAATAAAAGTAGTTTCAGGATAAACCTGCATTTGCTTGTCTATCCATTGACTAACCTGCTGGCGGTCACTTTCTTTGGCGATTTCATCTAATCCATCAAACATAATCAAGCATTTACCCTCTTTTAATTGCTCTTCAAACCATTGAAGCTGCGGATTGAGCTTGAGGGGTAATGTTGGGCTTTTTAATTGTTCAGTAATAATTTGTGCCAAACTAGATGATTCTTGATGGATAATCTCTTTACTAAGAGTGTGAAGTATCAGTAATACCGGAATTAATTTAGGCGCTTTGCGATGCTGACGGCTTTGCTTATTTTGAGCGTATGTTAGGGCGATATGCTTTAATAAAGTGGTTTTTCCTGAACCTGGTGCGCCTAAAATAGCAATGCGTTTATAAGCAGATTGTGTGGTAATTTGTGCTAAAAAATCCCAAATATTTTTTAAATTGCTTGTGGTTTCTTGTTGAGAAATAATAGCCGAAGATACCTTGTCTAGACTCTGAGGTAAAAATCGTAACTGGATATAGACATTTTCAAGATCGAGAATAAAGTTACCAGGTGTTTTTAAGCCTTGAGTTTGATAAGTACGATAGAGATAAACTAAAGTTTTATAATACTTTACTTGAAACTTTGCGGTTAATTGCCACCAAAATTGAATTGCGAAATTTTCCAGCCAATTAACAATTAAATCAGCCAGAGTATCCGTTTTTTGTTCCAATCTTGTTTCTACTTTATCGAAAACTAGGTTAATAACATCTTTGGCAAATTTTCCTCCAATCGCCAGAAAAATAACAGCGATACTGACCAATCCTGATACACTAGCTTCTATCCATTGCCCATTGCGAAGAAAATTGATAGTCACGGCAATTCCCACTCCTCCACTAGGCAACCCGGCCAATTTGAGGATAGTTTCAATTCTTCTTTGTCTTGCTGCTCGACGTTCCGTAATCCTTGCGTCCGGTTGAGACAGGGAGGATTGTTCTGATTCAGGTCCGATTTCTGGCATTGTCAATACGATTTAAATAAACCCTTTACCTACTAAATTTATCTTAAAATTTAGCATATAATACAGTAGTAGGGTGGGCAGTTACCTTACCAAAAGGGGGAATGTTGTGGAACTCGTTATCCCAGAAGAATCCTCGTTGAGAAAAAACCGATGGAACAACTGACCTTTCAACTGCAAGGATTGCGCTGTGCTGCCTGTGAGTCCACTTGAGAGGAAATACTGCACTATTCTTATGATAGTCGTCGCTTTGGCGAAACCATCAAATTAATGCAGTCAGTCAGTGCTGCTATACCCAGTTTCCCTATCGACTAAAAATGAGTGAAGATTATTTAATTTATCTTGATATCTGTTGTTTAATCCTAAATCTGGTTATTAAAGACTGATTATATATTGCTCCTTTTGCTCATTGCCTATTGCCTCTCCTGATATGTAGCCTATACTCAACGGATTTAGTATTATATGGTTATGTTGATTCAATATTTTTTATCCCTGCTCTAAATTCCCGCAGTGCTTGAGCATGATTTTCTGTATTAATACAACGCATCAATAAACCTACATCTAAACTCGGTAAAAGTTTCGATTTACTAACAGCCTCATGTCCCTCATTTCCTAAACTATAAAACAATAACTCGTCGTTCATCCAAAACCAAACTTCAGGGATTTGTAAGCGTTTGTATGCTTCCAGTTTATTAATTCCTCCACTACTAACAACCACCTCAATCACTAAATCAGGATGTTTTCTATTTGCTCCCAATTCATAGGATTCATCACCTTCTCTTTTAACCTTTTCAAATTCATTTTCTAGGGTGACAGAACCAGTAGGAGTAAAATCTAATCCCAAAAATTCTAAATAAATTTCTAGTAAAGCACCAATACGTTCTTTGATGGTTTCGTGTTTTTTCCCTGGCATTTTTCTAATCTCCAAAACTCCATCTAAAAAAGATAACCTTAACCCTGGGCGATCGATTAGCTGTTCAACAGCTTTAAATTCTCTCCAGGTTAAGTCACTAATTAAAATTGGTTCTGCTTCTCGTTCGATGAATGTAGTTATCATAATTTCAACCCAAATTTAGAGCGTGAATTTTTTCTCAGCATGATATCAGATAAAAACAGATGATCATGGAAAATATCATAGTCTAACAAACTACCCTTAATCATACCATAGCCAGTAAACCTTTTGAGAATACCAAATCATCAGACCTCTTGTAAAAATCAAAAATTGTTGTTAGGATTAGAAGTCAGTAGTCAGGAGAATTAAGAATGAATAATAATCAATTAAATGGTCTATTTACAGATTTTAGACAATCTAATCCTTATTTTTGACGTTTTTGAACGAACCATCAAAAATTAATTATGCAAGAGACATTATCTAAATTACTTGTTAATACTGCACACTTAACTGATAACTGATAACTGATAACTGATAACTGATAACTGATAACTGATAACTGATAACTGATAACTGATAACTGATAACTGATAACTGATAACTGATAACTGATAACTGATAACTGTCTTACTCAGCTTTTACCAAACCCTGAGAGCGAATGCAGGCCTGTTCCCAGCGACAATCGGGATTAACTTCCACTGGTTTGAGTCGCGCCCAGATTTCGCCTTGATCATCGGCATAAAAACTATCGATAATAGCAGGAATACGAGTACCGAAAGGTTCAGTAATCAGGACAGAATCGGTCAGATTAAATACTTCGCCATTAGCTCCCGTCGCTTTTTCGATGACGGGAATTTCTGCTTTGGGAATCGGTTTTCGGAATAGAGGAGCCGAATCGAAACGGGGACGGAGAGGAGATTTTATCTCGCTACTGACTGATTTTACCGTTTCCTCGGCTGGTTTTTCCTCAATTATTTCTGGAGGGGTTTCTGGAGGTTTGGGGGGTACTGCAGCCCTAGAACCCTTTTTAATAATTTGTAGAGGTTGTAGGGGAGGAGTGGATTTAATTGGCTCTTCGGGGGGTTCAGGGGTGCTAGGGGTTTTCTTCGGGGGACGTGGCATGATACGACAAGGAAAATAAAAACTATAGGATTATTGAAGCACATCGAGCCGCTAACCTGCTCGACCGATGCTGGTATCAATTTTGCTGTGGCTAATTCTTCCCTGGCCCTAGGGCCAGACACCCGCACTACAGCTATCTACGAATTAGTCGATTCCCCTCTACCCTCCAACTTATTGAAAAAAGTTCTCATTAAGTATTGACAAAAATTCCTAATAAGCTTATAGTTATTTATAGTGTTCTCCTCTCAAGGATCGGCAGTGGAACCGCGCGGCAGTCTCTAACAATGCGGTTCCCATTTTTTTTGGAACGATAGAAGGCTTTTAACGTCTCTAAACTTCTAGGTTTCCTCATCCTTTGGCTTTTATGAACGATAATTCCGACCTGTACCTCGATCATCTCACCCATGCGGATACTGTCATTACTGCTGAAATTGTCGAGCATGAGAGTCAATCAACAGATGAGACAGATTGGCCGGCTCTATCCTCTCATTTACGTCAACAAAATCAAGAATTACAAGCGGAGATCTGGCGACGGGAGCAAGCTCTCGCAGAACTGCGATCGCGGTTAGCCGAGCAACATCGTCGCTTGCACAGTTGCGATACCCTAATCCAGCAGCAAAACGAGGAACTGCAATACGAAAAGCAACAATTACAGCGAGCTTTAGGGGAAATCGAACAGTATCGTCAAGCAGAACAACGGCAACCGCTGATTATTGCCAATTTGACCGCAGAATTGACCCGCACGCGCCAACAATTAGCCCGTTTAGAGCGAGAATGTGCCTTAATTCAGGAAAGTTATCAGGAAAAAAGCCAAAAACTGTGCAACTATGACCAGCAATTACAGGAATTACGCACCCGTCTTCAACGTCAACAACGCTACACCCTCCAGTATAAAGCGGCCTTGGCTCAGTATTTCCAGCGCGGTAGCGATCGCAATTCTCCCCCGGATTTAACCATTGTCGCCAAGGCAGCCGCGATCGAGCCTTGGTCTCAGACAGAGAATCAAGAAAACGATGAAGTGGCTGCCATAAATGAGTTTGTAGCGGAATTAGAGACAATTGAGCCAGTAGAATCCTTAAAGAAGAAAGACAGGGATTGGCCCGCACCTATCATCTCTCCTTCCCCGAAATATTCCTCTTTTCGGGTTGATTTGCCCACTTTTATTAAATATCGCCAAGAAAAAGATAATTCCTGAACAACAGAAAGAGAGCCGGCGACTGTCCATGTTTCGTCTCGGCTCTCTATTCTGGTTCGCTCCTCACACTAATTAAAATCTATCATAAGCTGATGGTTTTGTCCACTAAATTCATAAAAGTTAATATTTTTATAGCTTCGTCATCGGCAGCAGTTGCCATTTTTGACGGAGAAGACGGTTAAGTAGTTTTTGACTGACGCTAATCAGGATTAATCTCGATCGCTGAATTGGGGCCGATTCTCCGATAATGCGACAGTTACGCTCAAAATTGAGCATCGCTTCGCAAAAATTGGCAGTTAAGGGATAAAGTTTCTGGCTTTCCCAACAATCACAAACGGTTAAAATTTGCAGGATTAAGGCTATTTCGGCGGGATGATGCCATGATAATAGTTCTGGCTCGATTAATCTAACTTTTTCCCGATTGAGCAGTTGTAACAAACCAGAATAGCGAGCGTGGGTGTATTGAAATAAAAAGAAAAATTCTCCTTCGGGATGGAAAGGAAGCTGATCGGAGAAAAATTTATCGATTAAATCGTTTAGTTTCAGTAACCAAAAGGACAAAAATTGCTGATCTAATAACAGTTCTAGCCATCCTTCCCTAAGCTGAATTTGCGGAAAAAGGGCGATTAAATGGTTAAATATAGCTTGACATTGAGCAGGTGTAAAATAATAAAACAGAGGTGAACGATAGAGGATACTATCAGGTTTTGGGCAACGATAGAAAGTTAATTTATGGTTGTTTTCTGGAAAAATATTAATTAATTGTTGTTTTAAAAAATGCTCGATCGAGGGGTGATTGTAGATAAAATTCATACTCAGAAGGGTAAACGTAGTCGTATCAAATGGCTCTCTCTGTTTTGGATTTAGTGAATCATACCTATCAAACGATTCTTGAGCTATTAGTAACTCGGACTTCTTTCTTTAAGGATATTCGTACCATATTAAAATTTATGGCTCTTCGGTTTGTGTTAAGCGATTTTTGTTAATTGTTTTTTTCTAGAGCGAACTAATCAATTAAGTCTCTTGCCAGATAAGGATTTAGTCGATTTATGCCCCCCTATCGAACCATACCAAGTAACGAAGAACCAAATTTATTTTGTTTAATTTTGTTTAAGAACTGGTGGAAATTTTTCTCATTTATTCTCTATTATCAACGAATATGTCCCATTTAAAACTGGACTTCCCCCGTATAAACATACTAGCTATGGCTAAAAGTCTTACAGAGCCTGAGTTCAAGCAATACAATACGAATGAACCACTGGACACAAAATCCTGAAGTTCTTACGCCGATAGGGTTTGAGGCAAAAATTTTCAAATTTGACCTTTAGACCATTATAGCTTGTTTCGGGGCAGAAAATCAGCAAAAACATGGCTAC
>NZ_SFBV01000336.1:0-17122 GCF_007095585.1 Microcystis sp. M_OC_Ca_00000000_C217Col | reverse complement strand
AAGAACTGGAAAAAGTAGTCAATCAGCTTTTAAATGAAGGGGGATTGATTATTAAATGGAGTAGAAAACTTAAAAATAAGGGTAATGCTGTCAATGTAACTTAAATGCGTAAAAGCTTAGGGTGATGAGACAGCTTCCCCACTTCCCCACTTCATAATTCATAATTCATAATTCATAATTCCCCCTCCCCACTTCCCCACTTTCCCACTTTCCCACTTCCCCACTTCCCCACTTCCCCACTTCCCCACTTCCCCACTTCCCCACTTCCCCACTTCCCCACTTCCCCACTTCCCCACTTCCCCACACCCCACACCCCTCTTTACAAAACTTCATCGTATTTCAGGGCTGGAAAGGGCAATCCTTGGGCAATAGGGGAAGGGAAAGCGGGAAAATATTAAAAAAAACTTAAAATTTTCATCTTGCTGCCCTTTATACCCTTAAAGCCTTGCTGTCTCTGATTTCCCGACGGTGAGAGGCTTTGAGCCATGTCAGGAATTGATGACCAACTCGATCGAGTCATTGTTAAGTGACTGTTACAAAAAGACAGCAAAAAACTTAATAATATGTAACAAACAAAGTTTCGACAGCAGTGTATAAATTTAACTTGAGGGGCCAAGATAACAGACAAAAGTTAAGCTGGATACTTGTTTAACCTCCTTAGGTGATTTATGAGAGAGCCGTGAAGTTTTTTCAGGTTTCTTAAAGTAAATCGCAACAATCGCGGTCAAGGCTCGTCCAGACTCACCGTGAAATCCCTTAAGAGGGAAAATTTTAATTGCAAGCAAATCCCATTTAAATTTAGGAGATTGTCACAATGTTTGACGCATTCACCCGGGTAGTATCCCAAGCTGATGCTCGCGGCGAATATTTAAGCTCTTCCCAACTAGACGCTCTCAGCGCCATGGTTGCCGACAGCAACAAACGGATGGACTCTGTTAACCGGATCACCAGTAACGCTTCCACCATCGTTGCTAACGCCGCTCGTAGCCTGTTCGCTGAACAGCCCCAACTGATCACCCCCGGTGGTAATGCCTACACCAGCCGTCGTATGGCCGCTTGCCTACGCGACATGGAAATCATCTTGCGTTATGTTACCTACGCTACCTTCTCTGGCGACGGCAGTGTTCTCGATGATCGTTGCTTAAATGGTCTTCGCGAAACCTATGTAGCTTTAGGAGTACCAGGAGCTTCCGTAGCTGCTGGCGTAAGCAAAATGAAAGAAGCTGCTTTGTCCATCGCTAACGATCGCAACGGTGTCACCGCCGGCGATTGCAGTGCTTTAATGTCTGAAATTGCCAGCTACTTCGACCGCGCCGCCGCTGCTGTCGCCTAGTCCCCAGGGCTAGTCTCAATTAAACCGTAGGAAACTTATTGCAAGATTATTGGGAGATACCAAACAATGAAAACCCCCCTTACCGAAGCCGTAGCAGCCGCTGATTCTCAAGGCCGTTTCTTAAGCAGCACCGAAATCCAAGTAGCTTTCGGTCGTTTTCGTCAAGCTTCTGCCAGCCTCACCGCCGCTAAAGCGTTGACCGAAAAAGCTAGTTCTTTGATCTCTGGGGCTGCTCAAGCCGTGTACAACAAGTACCCCTACACCACCCAAATGCAGGGGAATAACTTTGCGGCGGACCAACGCGGTAAAGACAAATGCGCTCGTGACATCGGTTACTACCTCCGCATGGTGACCTACTGCTTAGTTGCTGGTGGAACCGGTCCGATGGACGAGTACCTCATCGCTGGTATCGACGAAATCAACCGCACCTTCGACCTGTCTCCTAGCTGGTACATCGAAGCTCTCAAATATATCAAAGCCAACCATGGTTTAAGTGGCGACCCTGCGGTAGAAGCCAACTCCTATATCGACTACGCTATCAACGCTCTCAGCTAGTCCAATCGAAAAAACTGCTGGTCTGGAAAGACAGGAGGTTGTTAGCAAAAGGGTTAGCAATCACCTGTTCTTCCAGACCTTGTTATATCCATCGTCAAGGCGGCCAGGTAATCGAACTGATCCTCCCCTAGTTTTGAGCGGTCAGAAAATGATCATTTTTTTGTAGGAGAACTTTAGTGGCAATTACTACCTCAGCTTCTCGTTTAGGGACAACCGCTTTTAGCGAGGTTGCTCCCGTGGAATTACGTCCCGATTGGTCCCGTGACGACGCACAGGCGGTTATTCGCGCCGTCTATCGTCAGGTGCTAGGCAATGACTATATCATGCGTTCCGAGCGCCTTACCAGTGCCGAATCCTTACTCTGCAACGGTTCGATCACCGTGCGGGAATTCGTCCGCGCCGTGGCCAAATCGGAACTGTATAAGAACAAATTCTTCTACGGTAACTTCCAAACCCGCGTCATCGAACTTAATATCAAACATCTTTTAGGTCGCGCTCCCTACGATGAGTCGGAAGTGGTCTATCACCTCGATCTCTATGAAAACAAAGGATTCGAGGCCGATATCGACTCCTACATCGATTCCGCCGAATATACCGAAAACTTCGGCGATAGCATCGTTCCCTACTATCGCGGTTTCGCCAGCCAACCCGGTCAAAAAACCGTGGGATTTACCCGGATGTTCCAACTCTATCGCGGTTATGCCAACAGCGATCGCTCTCAGATTGCCGGCAAAACCTCCCGTTTAGCGGTGGAATTAGCTCAAAACGGCGCTTCGGCAGTAGTCGGTCCCTCCGGTGGCAGCGATGGTTGGGCCTATCGTCCCTCTGCTCAACGCAACACCCCCAGTAAAGCTCTGGGTGGTAGTGTGGCCTATGGTGATGTGGGTAAGCTCTATCGCGTGGAAATTGCCGCTATTAGCAAACCGGGTTATCCCCGTGTCCGTCGCAGTAGCAAAGCGATTATCGTCCCCTTTGAACAGTTAAATAACACCCTGCAACAGATCAACCGTCTCGGTGGCAAAGTTGCCAGCATCACCCCCGCTAGTTTGAACTAATTTTCTAGCTTAAGATAACTAAAAGTCTCCCGGGCAGCCGTCAGGTTCACCGGGAGACTTCTTTCTAGGGAACTTGTAGAAATTGACCCTCAGCAGATCGAGCAAACCTGTAGAATGAAAATAATTCCCTCGTTTTAATGCCTGTGACTGTCACTTCGATCGCTTTTGACTCTATCGATACTGCCTTAGCGGAAATCAAAGCCGGACGTGCCATTGTCGTAGTTGATGATGAGAATCGCGAAAATGAAGGAGATCTAATCTGTGCGGCCCAATTTGCCACCCCCGATCTGATTAACTTCATGGCAGTGCAAGCTCGCGGTTTAATCTGTCTGGCAATGACGGGAGAGCGTCTTGATGCTCTCGAATTACCCTTGATGGTGACAAAAAACACCGATAGCAATCAAACCGCTTTTACTGTTAGCATCGATGCTGCTCCCCATTTAGGGGTTAAAACTGGCATTTCGGCAGAAGATCGGGCGAAAACCGTGCAAGTTGCCATTAATCCAGTCACTCGTCCCGACGATCTCACCCGTCCCGGTCATGTCTTCCCGATTCGTGCTAAAGCCGGTGGAGTCTTAAAACGCGCCGGTCATACGGAGGCAGCTGTGGATCTGGCTCGATTAGCCGGGTTGTATCCGGCGGGAGTTATCTGTGAGATCCAAAATCCCGACGGTTCCATGGCCCGTTTACCGCAACTATTTGAATACGCTCGTCAGCATAATCTCAAGTTAATTAGCATTGCCGATCTGATCAGTTATCGCTTAAAACACGATCGCTTTGTCCATCGGGAAACGGTCTGTGATTTTCCCAGTCAATTCGGCACTTTTCAGCTTTATGCCTACCGAAATTTATTAGATCAAACCGAACATATTGCGATTGTGAAAGGCGATCCCGCTCTCTTTGGTGATCAACCTGTAATGGTACGAATGCACTCAGAATGTCTGACTGGGGATGCTTTGGGATCCTTGCGTTGCGATTGTCGGCAACAGTTACAAAGTGCCTTAAAAATGATTGAAAACAACGGTTTAGGGGTGGTGGTTTACCTGCGACAGGAAGGCCGGGGAATTGGCTTAATTAATAAGCTAAAAGCCTATTCTTTACAGGATATAGGGCTAGATACGGTGGAAGCCAACGAAAGGTTAGGATTTCCCGCCGATTTGCGCGATTACGGCATGGGAGCGCAAATGCTCAACGATTTGGGGGTGAGAAATATTCGTTTAATTACCAATAATCCGCGTAAAATTGCCGGATTAAAAGGCTATGGTTTGGAAATAGTCGAGCGAGTACCTTTGCTGATCGAGGCTAATGATTATAATTCCAATTATCTGGCCACAAAAGCGGAAAAGTTAGGACATCTATTCTTACAAACCTATCTAGTCACCATCGCTCTCAGTTGGGGGGAAAATCCGCCGTCAATTTCGCAAAGATATCATCAATTAGAGAAGTTACGGCAGTTAAGTCGCGCTAATCAATTATCTCTCCAAGAAGAAACCCGACCGGTAGCCAATGCCCTTTTTGATCGCGCCCCTTTGATCGTACATTTAGGTTTAGATATTCGTCAGGGTGTCAGCAGTAATTGGTATAAAAATCCTTCCCATCCTTACCTTTTGGTTATTGACAAGATATTAAATGACATTAAAGATTGGTCGGAAATTGAACGCATAGAATTTTTAATTTCCGACGGAGACGATTCGATGACGGGATTACAAATGAAACTTGATCGTCAAAAAATGTCCGATGAAGATTTCTCACAATTACCACAATTAGCTACCCAAATTATCTACAGTTTTACTCGTGATTCAGCAAAAAATTAGTTTTTTATGACCAGAAAAGATCGTAACAGTTATAATTAAACAAAGCTAGTATAACGGGGAAAAACTATGACAACTCTCGACATTTTACCGGAAGTTACCTGTCCCCCCACCGATTTATGGAGTGATGAACCACCCTTGGAAAGTGATTTACATCTGCAACAGATCATAATTCTTCTCAGTTGTCTAGAATTATTATGGCAAGAGAAAAACGATTACTATGCTTCTGGTAATCTGACTATCTACTATAACGAAGAACAACTGAAAAAACGTGATTTTTGTGGTCCTGATTTTTTTGTGGTTTTAGATACAGAAAAACGTCCCCGCAAAAGTTGGGTAGTTTGGGGAGAAGGGGGTAAATATCCCAATGTAATCGTGGAGATTCTTTCCAATTCTACGGCCAATATTGACCGCACTAAAAAGAAAATTCTCTATCAAAATACCTTTCGCACTCCTAATTATTTTTGGTTCGATCCTAATACCTTAGAATTGCAAGGATTTAGACTAATTGCGGGACAATATCAGGCTATTCCTGCTAATGACCAGGGTTATCTATGGAGTGAACAATTAGAACTATATTTAGGCATATTTGACCGTAAACTGCGTTATTTTACCGCCGATGGTCAATTGGTTCCCACTCCCCAAGAAGCTGAATTAGAGCAAAGACAAGCAAAGGAACAGATTCTTTTAGAAAGGGAACAGGAACGACAAGCGAAGGAACAGGCTATCCTCGAAAAAGAACAAGCTATCTTGGAGAAGGAAAAATTAGCCCAAAAATTACGAGAATTGGGCATTGATCCCGAAACTATCTGATTGATCAATATCTCTAAGTAGGGTTTGCTGAAAAAGTAGGGGCGAAGCATTCGGATAGAAAATCTACGGTTTCACCGATAGGTTATTGCCCGAATGCTTCGCCCTTACAGAACGCGGGCCGATGAAGACCCAAGGTTTTGAAGCACGATTCTCTCAAAATCTTGCACCTGTTTTGCGAAACAAGACCCTAAAACCCTTACCTCGTCTATATTTCACATTTATTCAGCAAACCCTAGTTAGGTGTTAAAAATTGTCAGGTTCCCCCCTTATTAAGGGGAGATCAAAGACAAAATTTATCTTCTATTTAATAGGTAATTCCTATCCTAGAAATGGTGGTAATTTAACCTTATTTTTCCTGTCTTTCTAAGGCTAATTGTACTAACTTATCGACCAATTTATCAAACTCTAAACTGGTGGCTTTCCAGAGTTGGGGATACATACTAAAATTAGTAAACCCCGGCAGAGTATTAATTTCATTGATCAACACTTCCCCAGTCTTTTCCACATAGAAAAAATCCACCCGCGACAATCCCGCAGCATCCACAGCTTTAAATGCTTCTACAGCCATTTCTCGCACTTGATTAGCAATTTTATCAGGAATATTAGCGGGAATCACCATGCTCGATCGCCCGTCAGTATATTTAGTTTCATAGTCATAAAAATCACTATCAAAAGTAATTTCTCCCACCAAAGAAGCTTGGGGATTATCATTACCTAAAACCGCACATTCGATCTCCCTTGCGGTTACTCCTGCTTCAACAATAATCCGTCGATCATAACTAGCGGCACTATCTAAAGCAGCCTCTAATTCTTGCAGGTTGCGTGCTTTACTAATACCCACCGAAGAACCTAAATTAGCCGGTTTAATAAAACAAGGATAACCTATTTCCTCGGCGATTTGATCGCACAATTGCGGAAAAACACAGGCATTTGACCACACTTGCGAGCGGGTTATGGCCTTATACTTAACTTGGGGTAATCCAGCGGCTGCAAAAGCAGTTTTCATGGCAATTTTATCCATTCCCAAGCATGAACCCAGGACCCCACTACCCACAAAAGCAACCCGCATGAGAGTGAGTAATCCTTGTAAAGTGCCATCTTCCCCATTCGGTCCGTGGAGAATTGGAAACCAAACCTCAATTTCGCTCACTTCTGTGGGAAATTGCCAGATATTGACTTTTATCTCCCTCTCAATAGCTAGGGGTTGCCCAGAGGTTAAAATTTGTCTAGCAGTTGCTGCCGAATGCCAACAGCCATTTTTATCGATATAGAAGGGGATAACGGCGTATTTGTCAAGATTTTCGGGGTAATTAAAAGCTTGCAGGATCGATCGAGCCGAATTGATAGATACCTCATGTTCTCCCGATCGACCACCAAACAACAATCCTACCTTGATCTTATCCATATTATCCTCTCTAGACCCAGCTAGATCCTAAATTAGAGTTCAACTATCATATATACTATGGGCGGAGTTGACAATAGTTGCAATTGATTTAGAGGCGGCTGTTCCTCGTCAGATCCGGGTTTTGGCAAAACCTCAAGATAAATTAATTATCGATCGGGCAAATACTGTCGGGCGGACAGAAATTCAAGCCCTCGGACAGACTACCCACTGTCTATTAAGTGAAAGCTTAGTAGATAAGGTAACTGGATGAACAGGGAATCCCGAAGCGCTTAGTGCGATGGGAGCGTCAACTAATCAAGAAAAGATGGCTATCTGAGTCCTTGGGTGAAAAATGTTCACCACGTCACATTATGCACGGAAGCTTTCATAGGTGGCAACTTAAGCAAGAAGCTTAATTATCAAGAGTAGCTGATCATCCCAGGGGAAGGACGTAAAAAATGGTAAAATAAGGCAGATAAATCTAACAATAATCCTAATTCCTACACCTACTATTTTTTTAGGTTTTAGAGGGGAAGTAACCAAACAGTTTTTTATAATCAGAGGCCAGATATCCTCGGTGAAAAAAACCTAATTCTTCAGCAATTTCATAAATTAATTTTGTCTGATTATTTTGGTTAAGAGATTGATGTAGAGCATTAAGACGAAGCAATTTAAAATAATTGTAAGGAGACATTTGATAGAAGTCTTTAAATATATATTCTAAGGTGCGTTGACTTACTTTTAAGTCTTGACAAATCGCTGGAATAGTCAGATCAGAACGCATATTTTTTCTCATCATTTCTTCTGCTTTTTTGAGAATAGAGGTGCGTCTGATAGTGTTTTTAGGAGTTTTAATATCTTTGGTTACTGCTAAAGTCAAAAGAAAATCTTTGACAATTTCTTCTTTTAATTTTTGCTTGACAAAATTTAATCTTAATGCTTTTCTTTGCCCAGATATTTGTTGACGATCTAAATTAAATAGCATTTGATAAAGTTGATGACAAGATTGTTGGAGATGACGAATTTTTTCCGATGGGCAAATCACAATAGAAGAAGCGGAAGAATTTAAAAACTTTTTCGCTTCTGGTAGCTCTAAAGTTTGGCACAATTGTTGCAGATAATTATCATGAACGTAAAGCTGAAAACGATTGGAAAAAGGATGTTGAAAAACGGAAATTTCTGATTTAGGGGGGATAATCCCCAGATAGTTATTTTCTAATGGATACAAATTTTGGAAGAAGACAGAATTCACCTGAACAGGAATCGCAAAAACCCACATTTTAGAATGGATTACTCCCGCAACATTCGTTAAACAATTACGTTGCGATAATTCTAACATCACTTCATCGATGATGATCCTTGAAAGATACCCTTCAAAATGATCACCACTGAGTTGTAAAGCATCTACGTCGATAAATTCTCGATTCTGAAAATAACGAGAAAAGTTGCAAAAATATTCACTTTTAAAGGTTAATTCTTGAGAATTAATTAAAATATTGGTTTTATTGTCAAAAATAAACATCTATGTATAACTCTTTGGTTATTGAGTAAAATTAAACTTTTTTTTGCCCATCAATTTAAAAACTTGCGTTTTTTGGATCATCTTAGCATAGAGGACTGAGTAGTATTGAGTTACAGCAGAGTTGATTTGTTAATTTTGTCCATCAGTGTAATCTAGGTTAAATCTATCACTTTTTTCCGTTATCAATTACTAAGGAGATTGCGATGGCTAAACAATATATTCCACTTGAAGATTGGTCTGGATCTGTGGTATTCGGTGGAGAAATTCCTCAATTACGTCCCCCGGCATTTTCTGACGACTCAAAATATACCACATTTAGCTCTACCTATTATCTAGAGGGATTGGAAATTTCCGATAGCTATATCTATGATCCAAGAGGATCAGAAATTTCCGAAGCTGTTGCTGGGGAAATCGCTACGTTCGCCGTTCCCCCGACAAATTATCCAAGGGAATTGGAAATTTTCGATAGCTATACCTATGATCTAGAGGGATCAGAAATTTCTGAAGCTGTTGCTGGGGAAATCGCTACGTTCGCCGTTCCCCCGACAAATTATCCAAGGGGATTGGAAATTTTCGAAGCTGTTGCCCCTAATATTAGCACTCGTTTCTATGCCATCGAAGCAACTATTGATTTCTCCAAAGCTAAAGGGGACTTACAAGGTGTTCTGATGGCGCAGGGTGGATATTTTGGTGGACATAGTTTCTACATCTATCAGGGAAAACTATGTTATGTCTATAACTGGTTAGGACAACAACAGAGGATCACCTGTGATCTTCCTCGTCTTAGTAGCGAGGTGACACTCAAAGTTGAATTTGCCAAACCAAAGATAATCGCCCCTTCCGATGAAAAGTTGGGTGACAGCACAATAGATAATATGAAACTGTATATTAATAACATCGAACAAAATGTCGATATTATAAGAACTTTATCAAATCATACTCCTAACTTCCTAACTCAATATAAACACGAGATTCCTTACGAGTTTCAAGGTGCGAAGCTGCAAAGAATTATCGTTACCATTACCGATGATATTATACTAAATCCGTTGAGTAAAGGCTAGTTATGAGGAGAGGCAAAAGGCAACCCCCCCGACGTCGGGGGGTTGATTCATAGTAGGGTTGATTCATGAATCAACCCTACCTTGATCCCCCCTTAATCCTAGGGCGTTGACAATCCCCGCACTAAAGCGACGGGGATTCTTGGTTCAAAGAGATTACTTGCGTAAAATCGGTCAACTAGAAATGACGGGAAACGATTTTTTCGATGGTTGCTTGGGTATCCTGCAGCAGTTTCTCGCGACTATCGCTTGTATTAGTCAGACTAGGCACGAGATTACGAGCTTGTAAAGCCATGTGAAGCTGTAGTTGAGCTACATACTCGCGGATATCTTCACGGGTTTCCGATTGGTTAGGATGAAACATAGAGAAACTGGAAAGGTCTGTCTAGCTGATGGTGTCTTGTCGACAACTCCTATACAAGTTATCACGAGAGCTTAGGTTCCAGTCAAGGGTCGGCCGCAACTCTACACATTTCTCAACACAACTTATCTCTCTTTCATCAATCTAAGAGAGTTAAAAGGAGAAGAAAAGCCTGAAACCGATACAGAGACTATGGTTAAGCCTAGACCCGCCCAACGGTCAAATCTGTAGATATTTACTGTGAATTGTCCAAAAACTTATTTTGAAAAGCGAGATGCGCCTTTTAAGCATCTCCACATCAGCTTAATAAGCGAGCTTAATAGAAGTAGTTAGGGTTTGCGGCAAAAAGTTTTTCGTGGGGACAGGGGGGTTGGGGGGGTTTTGCCTTTTGCCTGTTGCCTGTCTTCATAAGTAGCATATGCTCAACGGATTTAGTATTACTTGTGCAACAATGGTAATTCACCTCAGACAGTGATGCAATTCAGACTTGAATTGGCCTCAGCGCCTCTCGAACCTAGGAAATTAATTTGGCACGACTACTTAATTTCTACGGGTTCTAAATTATCAGCAGGAGTAAAACCAAAGAGACGGGAATAAAAATAAAATTCTGCATCTAATGCTCGTTTTATCGATTCAGCTTGACGAAATCCATGTTGTTCTCCCGCAAAGGGAACGTAAGCGACGGGTAAACCTTTTGCTTTTAAAGCTTGTACCATCATTTCCGCTTGATTGGGTGGAACCACTCGGTCTTCTAAACCTTGGAAAAAGATCACCGGACAGGATAACTGAGCGGTAAAATGAATAGGCGAACGCTGATAGTAAATTTCCTTTTCTTGAGGATAAAGTCCCACCAATTTATCTAAATATCTCGACTCGAATTTATGGGTATCGGTGGCTAAAACCTCTAAATCACTAACTCCGTAATAACTAGCTCCTGCTTTAAAAGTATCATGAAAAGTTAAGGCCGCTAAAGTTGTATAACCACCGGCGCTGCCTCCGGAAATTGCCAATCTTTCCCCATCGACTAATCCCTGATTAACCAAATATTTTGCCCCGTTGATGCAGTCTTCCACATCGACAATTCCCCAATTTCCCAGCAAACGCTGACGATATTGACGACCATAACCCGTACTACCGCCATAATTGACATCTAGATAGCCAAAACCGCGACTGGTCCAGTATTGCACCCGCAGACTTAAACTAGAGGTCGCCGCAGCCGTCGGTCCACCGTGACTTTTGACTAAAAGGGGCGGTAATTCGCCATTGGGGGCGGTATAATCGGGGTTTTTGGGGGGATAATACCAAGCATAGGCCGTTAGTCCCTTACTGGTGGGAAAAGCGAGCATTTCCGGAATCGAGAAATAATCGCTAGAAATAGTTAAATTACTGGAAGATTTGAGAATTTCTCTCGTTCCTGTGGCTAAATCCATTGAGACAACCGCCGTTACTTCCCTGAAAGAACCGCCAATAAAAACTATTTTGTTATCGCTAACTTGTAGGGAAGAAATGTTAGTATCAGCAGTGATAATTTCTTGGAATTCTCGATTAACAGTATCGATACTTCCTAAATACCAACGACCATCTTTTGTATAGCTACAAATAATCTGGGATTTCCCAGCAAAGCCGTAGTTAGATAAACCAAAAACCCAATGAGGGTAGGCAAATTCAGCCTCGATCAGTTCGATAACTGGTTCGATTTGTTCATCGTGTTTAAAGCAATAAAAGTTCCAGAAATTATTGCGATCACTGGTAAAATATAACTGTTCATCGGCGGACCAGCGCGGTTCACACACCGACTCATTTTCACCACCAGCAATGACCCGAATATTACTCAAATAAAGATGATTAATATCGGCCACCCAGAGAAAAGAACTATCCCAAGGCATATTAGGATGATTCCAACTAATCCAAGCTAATCGAGAACCGTCGGCACTTAAGCGAGGAGAGGTATAAAAATCATCGCCTGATACTAAAGTTTCTATGTTTCCTGTATCCACATCGATGCTGACAATACTATTAACTGGTTCTCGATCTTTTTGGCTATGATCTTCACAAACACAGATTAAACGATTGCGAAATTCATCGAGAATTAAATCCGCATAACGACAGGAATTTTCTGGGGTCAGAGGTTGGGGTAAACTATCAGCAGTTTGGCGATAAATTCTTTGGTCAGCAAAATTACAAAAATAGATAATTCCGGCAACAATTAGATAGGAACCTCCCCCGTATTCATGGACACGAGTTCGCACATTAAAAGGTGCTGGGGTGATTTCTGTGGTTGTGCCGTCGGGGTTTAATTTAACTAAAACATTTCGCCCCTTTTCCTGTGGTCTGCCTTCTAACCAATAAATATCTTCTCCGTCTAGAGTTACACCGCCAAGACTAATCGATGCTGCCACAATTAGATCGGAGGTAATCGGCGATTTCCAGGAACCGTAAGCTGATATTTGATGAGACATTTTCGACTAGAGCAGTGATCTTAATGGTGAACTAACTTGATCAGGAACGCTGATAAATTAAGAGAATTCCGAGTAAACAGGACAAAGTAGGGATTAGGTGCATCCCTACCTAACTCTCTGTTTTCCTGCAATCGGAGCGGCGGGATTCGAACCCACGACCCCTACTACCCCAAAGTAGTGCGCTACCAAGCTGCGCTACGCCCCGATATTGAACCTTAACCATCATAGCGATAATCGCCGCATTTTGCAAGCTTTTTTTTTCTTCCTTTCTCCCCCATCCCCGGAATTAGTGGCCGGCTATCTAGCTAATTGGGGAATACGTCCTTTTAGTCCCGTCATTAATTGCAGGGCAAACAATTTCAACGGGGGGAAACCGCGCATAATTGCCAATCCGAGACGACGGATGACAACGATGGGCGGCCAGTTATTGGAGAACAGGCGATCAAGAAAATCCGTGAAGCCTAAAATCGCTAAATTCTCCGATCTACGCCATTTTTCGTAGGATTTTAGGGTAGAAAGCGCTCCTATATCTTCTTGCTTTTCTACTGCTTCCTTTAATACCTGCGCTAAAGCGGCCGCGTCGCGAATGCCTAAATTTAAACCTTGACCACCGACGGGATGACAACAGTGAGCGGCATCACCAATTAAAGCCAGTCGGGGTTTAACATAAGTATCACTCTGCATTAACTGTACGGGAAAGAGAGCGCGGGGGCTAACTAATTCGAGTTTTCCCAGTAATCCCCCCGTATATGCTTCTAATTTCTTGATAAATTCCGCTTCGGGCATTTCTTGCAGTTTTTTCGCTTCCCCATGGGGATTTGTCCAAACGATCTGACAGCGATTACCCTGGAGCGGTAAAATGCCCATCGGACCGGTGGGCCAAAATCTTTCAAAGGCGGTATCGTTGCGATCGAGTTGATGTTTAATGGTGAAAGCGACACAGGATTGCCAATATTTCCAACCTTTGGTTTTAATTTGCGCCCCTTGCCGGATAGCGGATTTGGCTCCATCGGCCCCGATAACTAATTTTGTGGTGATTTTTCGGGTTTGACCAGCTTCTTCCAGGGTGACAGTGGCTGTTTCTGCTCCGTACTCCACTTCTAACACTTTAGCAGGGGATAACCACTCAATGCGATCGCAATCTTGGCTGGCCTTGTGCAGGGCGGTTAAAATCACTTGATGTTCGCCCACATAGCCCAAATAATCGGTTTTTAGCTCATCGACAACGAAGGGGACAAAAATCGGGTAATCGGCATCAGAAAGGCGAATATGACTAAATTTACCGATACTGGGCGAGATTTTATCCCAGATACCCAAGCCTGTAAAAATCCGGCTGGACATCAGCGAGAGGGCATAAGCTTGACGACGGGAGGCGGCCACCTCTAGGGGACGTTCCTCGATCATAGCGATATTTAATCCTGTATTTTTTAAGGCCACCGCTAGGGTGGTCCCGACTATACCGCCCCCGACAATGATTAAATCGTAGCTGTCCCGTCTTAACATATAAATATTTTTCTCAAAGATCATCAGTGACTACACTGATCTATTCTGACACGATTTTCGGGGTTGCTGTCGGGTTTGATTGTCTTCACCCCACCTAGCCATTGATAGACTTTCAAGGGTTTTGTCCCGTTGCCGAGAGTTTCGGGTTATCGCTCTTCCCGGACTTCTGGAAGGGCGATAACAAGCTGCTGCCCTGTTAGCTGATGCTCCTGCTGCGCCAGTCTTCCTCGATACCCCGACGGCCAAGGCAGCGGCGCTGGCACTTGCCCGCCGTTGGGGATATGTTTGGGGCAGCAACCCGGGAACTTGGCCAAAGACATAACCCGCAAGATCAAGTTTTTTTAACTCTGATCAGATGCGAATGCGTCAAGGCTTTTTTGAGTCCAATTGTCCAGAGCAGTATTGATAGAGTTAAGAACTCCCATTGTTTCGAGCATATTCCCCTTCAACTTTTCTTGAAGTTCGCTAAAAATACTGGTTTGGACATTGAATAGATCATCTACTTTTTGAGCGCTCTTTAATATCTCTAGATACTTGGCTGTAGTTTCTAGATACAGGCGCATCAATTCTGCTTGCTTTAGTCCAAGACTGGTCATCGAACTGACATAAATTTCACCCAAGTCCTTAAAAGACTCAGAGGTTGCCTGTAAATTCACCAGCTTCAGTTGGCTTTGAAATAGTTCATTAATACTATCAGTATAAACTTCCCCCAATTCTTTGGTCAAGCTTAGATAACCCTTGCTTAGTTCAGCGAAAGCACTGGGGTTAACAAAACTTGTTAACATGGCATCGATCGCGTTCACATTAGTGGCCGTAATATTCTTGAAGGACTCTATTGCCAACTTGTTCGAGTCAATCCACTGTTTAACTAGCTCGTTTTGCATGGTAGTTTCCTCGTAAACTGCTTAATGTATTTCTCTGTCTGTGCCAGCAAAAAGATTAAATTATTGAGGGCGCGGTTGGGCTAACCGTTCCAACATAGCGACAATTGCCCTCATCTGGGGAGACTCTCTAGTATAAAAGACAGGATTATCTGGATCTGCACTGGAATATCCCCAAAAATCCCAGCATCCCTGGGGATTGTAAGGGATTAATGCTGACGGTTCAACCTGGGGATATAAGACAATTATCCTGTTGGTATCAGCTATTTCATTGTAACCGGTTTTAGTGTAGTAAGTATCATCAATTTCCGTTGCCCCCTGTTTGCAACCATGAATAGCTACATGAACTTTGCAGCTTTCTTTTTTACAGGCTTCAGGCACATAAACATAAGCCTCCCGACTCATACTCGTCTTTTTACCCTCAATAAACTCACTCTGGTCAAACCGAATAATCTGGCCACTTAATCTATTAGAATCAACTGCTGGATTCAACTTGCCATAAATATGCCCTAAAATCCGATGGGATTGCATGAAATCGCAGTCGTTTATAAAGGGTGACTTAGTATCTGAACATGACACCCTAGACTCCTCGACAATTATGGCATGACCGGCATTGATATTCTTGTCGTATTTAATATTCTCTGAGGGCAAGCCGGCAGCTTGATAAAAATCTTCTACTTTGTCAACGACGACAGTTGTAACTACGCGATCACTTGAACCACTGAATAGATAGACTCGATCATCTTTTAAATTGTTGAGATCGGCAATTTTGTTAGCCTTGGCCAGTTCTTGAGCTTTTTTAAATAATCTTTTCCCATCCGGTCCTACTGCCTCAGTCAGAGGATTCATGCAAGTTGATGTCGCTTGCTCGAAAAATTGCTCTGGATCCGTCTCGTAAGAACCTACACAAAAAAAAGGACCGCCAGCAATTATACCTGCTCCCACCAGCCTATCTGAGTAGGCCACATGGAATTGAGCCGTCATGAAGGCCCCTGATGAAAGACCAGAAACAGATGTTTGGCTTAAATCTGCCTGATAACCAGATAGCTTGGGTGCTTCCTCGCCTAAGACCGCTCCATGGAAGATAAAAATACTAAAAATCAAAACAGCCAGTAGTTTTAATCCTGCCTTAATCATAAGACCTCTTGCAAAAATCGGAACCTATGATATTAAGATAAAGTAAAACAGATCGAATGATATTAAGATAAAGTAAAACACATCGAACTTTGAAAACCCACTTGCCACTTCCCACTTTCCCGTACTTTTTCAACAGGATTTGGTATAACATATCTGGCTAATCTCTGGCAAGAGTGCCTCTCTTAACTAGGAAATCACCATGGAACTTGATCAACGAATAGCCGATTTTTATGACTCCTCTAGTGGACTGTGGGAAAGGATTTGGGGCGAACATATGCACCATGGTTACTACGGTCGCGGTGGCAAGATTAAACTCGATCGCCGTCAGGCACAAATTGATTTAATAGAAGAATTATTAACTTGGGGAAATGTCACCAGTGCTAATCAGATTCTCGATGTCGGTTGTGGCATTGGTGGCAGTAGTCTTTATCTGGCCGAAAAATTTCACAGCCAAGCGGTGGGGATTACTCTATCCCCGGTACAAGCCGCTAGAGCCAGCCAAAGAGCGCAAGAGTTCAATTTAGAAGAAAAAGTCAGTTTTTGTGTAGCTGATGCCCTAAAAACCCCCTTTCCTGAGAATAATTTTGATCTGGTCTGGTCTTTGGAAAGTGGCGAACATATGCCCGATAAAAGGCAATTTCTGCGGGAATGTTATCGGGTTTTGCAGCCCGGGGGGACTTTTTTGATGGCTACTTGGTGTCATCGTCCCACCACTTCCCTGGCCGGTAATTTAACGGAAGGAGAGATTAAACTATTAAACGAGATTTATCAGGTTTATTGTCTGCCATATGTGATTTCTTTGCCAGAATACGCCGATATTGCCCGTGAAGTTGGCTTTCAAGACCTAAAAACCGATGATTGGTCCCTATCGGTGGCTGCTTTTTGGGATGTGGTGATTGATTCGGCCCTAACCACAGATGCGATCGCAGGTTTGTTAGCAAGCGGTTATACTACTATCCAAGGGGCCTTATCTTTAGGGTTAATGCGGCGCGGTTACGAGTCGGGTTTAATTCGTTTTGGTTTACTGCAAGGGAAAAAATAATCGGCGTTGTCAGATCAGAAGAGGAAAGATGGTGCGAAACGTTTAGGAATGAAATAAGGTTGAAATACCTGAAATAACCGCCTAGTAAAGTCTTCAGTCCCCTGACTGAATCTAATAGGTCAACCCTGACCAACCTTATAACTGTTTATATGTCCCGACGTTTAGTATCACATCGATACCAAACTAGGCAAGGGGACTCAAGGTCAAT
>NZ_SFBV01000335.1:0-18759 GCF_007095585.1 Microcystis sp. M_OC_Ca_00000000_C217Col | reverse complement strand
TGAAGTTGTCATCTGCTGAGGATTAAAGTGCGTACTCAACCCAGTTAGGGTTACTCAACAGAGGCCAGTCATCCCCCTATTTCTAGGTTTCGACTGAACGAATCGCACTTCTTAGCGGCATTGATGTCTCTATCGTGGGTTTCTCCACACTTAGGACATTGCCAACTACGAATATCTAAACTCAAACTATCAACAGGATTTAAACAGTTACTACAAGTCTTAGAGCTAGGAAAGAATCTATCTACTTCTATATATATTTTTCCTTCCCATTCAGCCTTGTATTTTAACATAGTACAGAATTGACCCCAACCAGCATCACTAATTGATTTTGCTAGTTTAGGGTTTTTGACCAGGTTTCTGACTGCCAGATTTTCTACCACTATGACTTGGTTTTTGTCAACTAATTTACGACTTAGTTTGTGCAGAAAATCTTCACGACAACGAACGATTTTAGAGTGAACTTTAGCAACTTTAACTCTAGCTTTATTTCGATTCTTAGAGCCTTTTTGCTGGCGGCTTAGTTTCTTTTGTCTCCTCGCTAATCTTTGTTCGTACTTACGATAGTATTGAGGATTCCCGTGTTTAGTCCCATCTGATGTAATAGCAAAATGGGTTAGTCCAACGTCTATCCCGACAGCTTTTCCTTCTGATGATTTTTGGGGTAAATCCTGACCATCATCATAGAGACAAGATGCGAAATATTCTCCTGATGGATTAACTGAAACCGTAACAGACTTTAAGTTTCCCTCTGGTTGCCGTGAAACTTGGCAAGAGACTTCACCAATTTTAGGCAATACCAGAACATCATCTTTTAACTTACAGTGTTGAGGAAATCTAATCGACTGCCTATTTTGCTTTTTCTTGAAGTTAGGATATTTAGCTCTACCTTCAAAAAAGTTAAGGAAAGCACTAGAAAGATTTAAAGCAGCTTGTTGTAATACCTGCGATGGTACTTCGCTTAACCACTCATGCTCTTTTTTTAAGGAAGGCAGCAGCTTAATTATTTCGTCTCTGCTTAATCCTTTTCCAGTTTGCTTGTAAGTTTCGGATGTCAAGTTTAGAGCGTAATTGTAAAACCATCTAGCACAGCCAAACGACTTGGCGAGCAAAACTGATTGCTCACTGGTCGGATAGATTCTGTACTTAAACGCTTTTAACATCTTATTTACCAGACTATATTTACTATGGTAAGCTATGCAAGGCTAAACTGTCAAGGATTTAATCGTGCTTCGCTGTTTTATATTGGTCGGGGTTTCATCCTGTCAGTACGAGGGTCTTCACCCCGACATCTGTGATAAATTGGGTTATGTGTGCAAAGGAGTGAGCGAGTGGTGTTTAGCATCGAACCAAAAATTATCAATCCGCCCAAAAACCGTCATGATTATCAATTGTCGGAAGCAATTCGCTATCGTGCTTGGGTAGAGATTGATCGCTCGGCCTTACAACAAAACGTGCGAAAAGTCAAGGCCTTATTAGCCCCAAAAACGGAATTAATGGCGGTAATTAAAGCCGATGCTTACGGACACGGGGCAGTTAAGGTGGCTAACAGCGTTTTAGAAGCCGGAGCGCAGTCTTTAGCCATCGCAACTATCGGGGAAGGTATCGAACTACGGGAAGCGGGAATCGTTGCCCCAATTATGATTTTAGGGGCAGTGAACACCCTGGAAGAAGTGGCAGCCTTAGCCCATTGGCAATTGCAACCCACCCTGGTGCAAATCGAACAGGTGCAAATTTTTGCCACCGTTATGAGACGCTTAGAACAGCGGCTGCCGGTTCATATCAAACTAGATACGGGGATGTGTCGCTTAGGTACACAATGGCAAAACGGCACAAAATTCGTCGAACAGGTTTTAGAGGCTCCTAACCTAAAAATTGCCAGTATATACTCCCATTTTGCCACGGCTGACGATCCCAATCCCGAGATGATGCAGTTACAACGGCAAAGATTCCAACAAGCGATCGCCGAGTTAAGATCAAAAGGTTATCATCCTCCCTGTCTGCATTTAGCCAACTCTGCCGCTACCCTAAGCGATCGATCTCTGCACTACGATCGAGTTAGAGTCGGATTAGCTCTCTACGGTCTTTATCCCGCCGATCATCTCACCGATAAAGTCCCTTTGCAACCCGTCCTGCAAGTAAAAGCGCGCATTGCCCAAGTCAAAACCATTGCCGCCGGCTCCGGAGTGAGTTATGGTCATCAGTACATAGCGGCAAAAGATACTCGTATTGCTGTGGTCGGTATCGGTTACGCTGATGGAATTCCCCGCAATCTCTCCAATCGTTTAAAAGTATCCCTGAGAGGACGTTTAGTACCCCAAATCGGCGCAATAACCATGGATCAGTTAATGATTGACGTGAGCGAGATTCCAGAGGTAAAAACAGGGGAAATCGTCACACTTATCGGTAAAGATGGCCCACAGTGCATCACCGCCGACGATTGGGCGCGGGATTTAGGTACGATATCCTGGGAAATTCTCTGCGGTTTTAAGCATCGTTTGCCGCGAATTACTATTAGCAATGGCTAATTAGGGTTTGCGGCAAAAAGTTTTTCGGTGGGGGCGGGGTGTAGGGTGTAGGGTGTAGGGTGTAGGGTGTAGGGTTTTAGCGATTTTCATCTGGTCAATTACCTAATTTTCAGGGAAAAAGTCCAGGAATTTTCCAACCGATCACTCCCATATCTGGTACTTTTTGGAAACCAAAAAGTCTAAAAGTCTTACCCAACAAGGTTTTCACATTTATTGAGCAAGCCCTAATTATGGCGGTGATCTTAAAAAATGTCAATTGGCGGCAATTCTTATTGTTAACTGACTGGTGAGATCTGTAATTAATTTTGCCTAGATACTTGCCTTGGTCAAGTGCGATCGCTAATTGTCAGGCTAGATTAGGGGATGAATTCTCCGGTGCTTTAGGTTAGAATAAACAGGGTTAATCGACGGCAACTGATTAGTTTTACCCTAGAGGCAGCGATGACTATAAGCAAAGATTTACCCCTACCCCCCGGCAGTTTCGGATTACCCCTATTAGGAGAAACAATCGCTTTTTTGACCGATGGGGATTTTGCCAGCAAACGTCATCATAAATATGGTCAACTTTTCCGCACTCATATTTTTGGCAGTCCCACGATTATTTTATCCGGTGCCGAAGCTAACCGGTTTCTCCTCAGCAACGAGAATAAATACTTTGCGGCAACTTGGCCTAAAAGTACCACAACTCTCCTCGGCAGCGCATCTTTAGCGGTGCATACAGGAGATGTCCACGCTTCCCGTCGTCGCTTAATCTATCAAGCTTTTCAACCCCGGTCCCTAGCAAGTTATATCCCTACGGTAGAAACAATTACCGCTCGCTATTTAGAGCGTTGGCAAACCGCAAAAACCCTGTCATGGTATCCTGAATTAAGAAACTATACCCTAGATATCGCCTGTAAATTATTTGTCGGTCTTGACGATGGTTCTGCTACCAAATTAGGAGAAGCTTTTGATACTTGGTGTGCGGGACTATTTACCCTTCCCATTCCCCTTCCCTGGACAGCTTTCGGCAAAGCATTACGCTGTCGAGAAGAATTACTACAAGCGATCGAGACTATCATTTTAGAAAGACAAAAAAATGATGACTTAGGCCAGGATGCTCTGGCTATCCTTTTACAAGCTAAAGACGAAAACGGTGAAAGTTTATCCTTAGCGGAATTAAAGGATCAAGTGCTATTATTACTCTTTGCCGGTCATGAAACTTTAACCTCCGCTATCGCCACTTTCTGCCTACAAATGGCACTGCATCCCGATATTTTTCAGCTTGTCCTCGAGGAAATAACTAATTTTGATCTATCTACTCCTTTAAGCGTTGATACCCTCAAACAGATGACCTATTTAGATCGCGTTTTAAAAGAAGTTTTACGTTTTACTCCCCCCGTGGGAGGAGGATTCCGTCGGGTAGTAGAAGACTGTCAATTTAACGGTTATCATTTGCCGAAAGGATGGGTAGTGCAGTATCAAATCACCAATACCCATAAAGATAATAATATTTATTCTCGTCCTGAAACCTTCGATCCCGATCGCTTTTTAGCCGAAGAAAAACCCTACGGATATATCCCCTTTGGTGCGGGATTGCGCGAATGTATCGGCAAGGAATTCGCTCGTTTAGAGATGAAAATTTTAGCCGTCCGTTTAGTAGAAAAATACGATTGGCAATTACTCCCTAATCAAGATCTCACCCTCACCACTATCCCCACTCCCCATCCTCGCGACGGTTTACAAGTCACCTTTAAACCCCGTTAACCAGTTAGGATAAAAAAACTTTAAAAACAGTTTAGCGTTTTTCTCGTAGCCGTGAAATTTATTTCACGGCCTTTATTGTCGGAAATGCTCAGATTTTGAGCAGTCGGTGGAACTGACAGAGGTTAATCGGCAGCGGGTAAAGCTTTCGATAATTCTCCATTTTGCTGATGATTTGGTCTATCAAATTCGAGAACTAGGTAACGAATTAAACGCGCTAGGGATTTTTGTAGCAAACCTTCAGCAATTTTTTGTCCCATCTGTTGGGTTTCCGGTTTAGCGATTAGTTTAGTCATCACTGGCACCATAGCCATGGCATCGAATCCTTTCGTTTCCTGTAAAATACTAAAGATGTTGCGAAGATGCTCAAAACTCTTAGCATCACCCAACAATTCTGGGGGAGTTTCTTGCACCGCTAAACCCACCTGTTGCCGGAAATTAACCGTGAGATTAAACCAAGTGCGACGACCGAAGTTATCTAGCGCATTGACTAACTCATTCACTAATTTTTCGCGGATAAATATACCCCTATCTGAAAGGAGAAAATCTAACGCTTGTTCGGTGACTTTCTCGAAGTTAAAATCATTAGAATCTTTAGCATTACGCAAGAGATTTTCTAAACGATTCCAGCGAAAAGTACCGTCTTTAAACAATAAATCCCGCAGGGAATCTCGCAACTCCGTGGAAGGATCGGTGAGCAGACGTTTAGCAATGTAAGGATAGGCTTTACTAAGTACCTTAAAATTAGGATCGATGCCAATTGCTATTCCCTCTAAAGTCACCATCGAGCGAATAATTAGGGCATAATAGGCAGGAACTCGAAAGGGAAACTCATACATCATCGCCGACATTTTATCGGTGATACTTTTAAAGTTTAATTCTGCCACACTCGCCCCCAAAGCATTACCGAAAACTTCCGAAAAAGCGGGAACAATTGGCTCTAAATTGGTGGTTGGTGATAGGAAGTCTAACTTAACATAATCCTTGGCCAAAGACTCAAAATCCCGGTTGACTAAATGCACCACCGCTTCGATTAAACCGTAGCGTTGATAGGGTTCAATATTGCTCATCATGCCGAAATCAAGATAAGCTAATTTACCGTCGGGAGTCGCTAATAAATTACCCGGATGGGGATCTGCATGGAAAAATCCGTGTTCAAGTAATTGACGCAAAGAACACTGCACCCCCACATTAACTAAGTGGGTGGCATCAATACCCTGGGCTTGAATTTCTTTGATATTAGTTAATTTGGTGCCGTCCACCCACTCCATGGTTAAAACCCGTCGCCCAGTATATTTCCAGTAGATTTTGGGGATGTAAATTTCGGCAATGTGACCATAAAGTTGAGCGAATTTTTCGGCGTTTTGTCCTTCGTGAAGATAATTAATTTCTTCAAAAATGCGACTGGCTAATTCGTCGGTAATTGCCACTAAATCGGAGCGAAGTCTTTTAATATTACCTTTCACCCAAGTCGCCAAACTACGCATGATATACACATCTAAAGTTATACAGCGAATCAAATCGGGACGCTGTACTTTAACGGCGACTCTCTCTCCGGTTTTTAATTTACCTTTGTAAACTTGTCCTAGGGAAGCGGCCGCTATGGGATTGGGGGATAATTCTGCATAAATTTCTTCGGGAGAATAACCTAATTCTTCTTCGATAAAACGATAGGCAATTTCGTTAGGAAAAGAGGGAATTTGATCCTGGAGAGTGGTTAATTCTTCTAAATATAAAGGCGGTACTAAATCAGGCCGGGTAGAGAGAGCTTGACCGATTTTAATATAAGTGGGTCCCAATTTGGTCAACATTTCCCGCAATTGTACGGCCCGTCTAATTTCATTTTTCGGCGATTTTCCCCGCAGTTTATCCCACCAGATACCGATGAGAAAAGATAAAACCGGTAGGGCAATTTCGATTAATCTCCCCAAAACGTCTAGAGGTCGCCGACGGTAATAGTCGTTAATAACTTGGGGATTGTAGCGCCAACTCTCGGCTACGTTGTCATCCATGGGGCCAATATCTTCCCGATGCTCTTCGGTTGCGTCTCTGGGGAGATCATCTGTTCGGACATAGTTCGGTGGCGGGGCAGGGTGATTTGTAAACTATTGTAACAAGTATCGGCTTTCTGCCCGATCTTGTTTCTGTCTCCCTAGTTCTCTGCTCAGGTTCGCCGTCAACTTTCCCCGGGAGGGTTATTGCCTCTCAAAGTATTCTACAATAGCTCTCGCTATCGATTCTGCACCATCTTTAGGCAGTTTAACCTTTAATCTGGGCGGTTGGGGGGCTTGGCGTAAAAAGTCCCAATTACCTTGAAAAAATTCTTTACTGCTAATAATTTGATGATCACTATAATCTTGAATTCCGGCCAATAAAATCGCTGATTCGGCGAAACCTTCTCGAGTGAGGGAAACAATCGGCACCTCTAATTTTAAAGCCTCGGCAAAGGTACTATATCCCGGTTTGGAAATAATTCGATCGCACAGGGGCATAAAATCCACGGGACGATAGCTCCGCTCTGGTTTATCCTGTAGGCGGACTAAATTGGGCAATTCGGGCGCGTTTTTTTCAAAAGTGATAAATTGCCAATCGGGAAAATTGGCGAGGTTATTATAGGGAATTGCTTCTAATCCTAACCCCCCAAAACTCAATAAAATAGTTTTTTCTTTAGGGGCATTTAGCTTAAATTCCTGTCGCAATTGTTCTTCACTGTAGCGGGGTGTACCTCCGGTTAAACCCGCCTCGGTAACATGGGTAAATCCTGTCATTGCTTCTGCTAAAGGCAGTTTAAATAATCGATCGCATTGATTATAACAACGACTAATCCAATCACTAATACTGGCAAATTCTTCACCCCAATCACGATAGATAAAATCCCAGCCGAAGTTACCGATCATCCAACAAGGAAGCCCCGCACTTTTGGCAATTAGTGCCGCTAAAGGCGGTAAATCAGCCACAACTAAACCCACACGATTAGTTTTAATAAAATTAACTTCACTGGCAATAATTGCCCTTGATTGAGCAATTATTTGTTCTAATTTTTCTTTGGTAGCTAATTTATCCATCGTTAAACTATCCGATTGGATTACTCCCACATCAAACCCCCGATGTCTTTGAATATATTCTCCAGATATGTAGGAATCTAATAACCAGCGCGGGGCCGTGGTGACTAAGATCGGCAAAATTTCGGGATTAAGTTCAATAATATTAGCTACCACCGAAGCACTGCGGACAGCATGGCCAAAACCATGATTAGTAACGGCAAAATAAACAACAGGACGAGACATAAATAGCAAGTAAGGTGAGAATAATAAGCGATAAATTTTGTTTTTCAGACTGTAGATAATAATTACCCTTGATTTTAGGGAGGCAAATGAGGCAGTATATAAATACTAGCAAAAGCATAATATTCCGCTCCCGGTTGACAAGCTTCTTGCAGTACAGATAAAACCTCCGAGTCTCCTTGTTTTGCGTAACGTAATAATGCTAACAACTTTTTAATATATTGACTACGATAGTTAATTAATTCTTTTCGTCCACGCATACCATTGAGATCGAACAAATCTTCAACAATTTGACCACGCCGATCCCGACCATAAACACTGGCCAATTTTGCCATTTCATCCCAAACAAATTCAAGATGTGTATTCGTATCGCTTACTCCATCCGTGGGGTCTATTAACAGAGGATTTCCCGTGATATCATCGAGAGGAAAATTTGTGCCTTTGTGATTGGCATCATTACATTTATCACAAGAAAGCAGTAAATTCTCCCAAGTAAAAGTCAGATCAGGATACTGGCTTTTTGGATAAAAATGTTTGATCGCTCCGTAAGTTACCACTGTAATCTTACTTTCACAGTAAGCGCATTTCCCATTAAACATTTTAACTAATGCGTCTTTAACTTGCGGATGACTGTATTTATTTTGTGCTTGGTTAATTTGAGCTTTAGTTGCCTTGTTGTTTGATTTTATTGATTCTAAAGCCTCTAGCCAACGAGCGGCATTTTTAGCTAATACGCGTGGCTCTGATATTCTGGTGACAGGAATCAAGATAAACGCTCCTCTAGTAAGGCATCAATTCGGGATTCTAAACTATTAGGTTGACTAATTTCGCTAAAGGGTTTAACTTCTCCAACAAATAATGACAGTTGTTCATATTCTTCCTTTTCTTCTGCTGCCAGATTTTTATTTTTACGATTTAGTTGGTGGTAACGCTTAATTTTATTTTCTGTATCAGTGGGAAAGGTTGATTTCAAACCAAAAGCAGCACTTGTTAAAGTACGATCAACATTAGCCGCTAATTCTAAATAAGGAATTTCTACAATCTCTAATTCACCCTCTACCAGATCGATTCGTAGGGTTAAAGACTTTTCCCCCGCACCGGCAGCGATTAAAGGACTATGAGTAGCGACAAAGAATTGAAGCTTGGGAAAAACTTCCTGTAACCATCCAGCAATTTCCCTTTGCCAAGAAGGATGTAAATGAATATCTAACTCATCGATTAAGACGACTCCAGAAGCCTCTGTGGGGTTATCTAGATTGGGGAAGGATTGTAATAATCGCCAAATTAAATCCCCAGCTAAAGCAATCATACTCCGAAAACCATCGGATAAACTAATGGTTGGAACTTTTTGACCGTTAACTAGAAACTGAATCAAGCCATCGGCAGTTACTTCAGCAATTTCTACATTACCGGGTAACAGTTTAGTAATTGCTTCTTCGCCGATTTTTTTCATTTGTTTGGCTTGACTATCTTCAGGATTTTTGGCTATTCGATAATCTAAATACACCATCCATCTCTCAAAAGAACTTAAAGATGTATCCTCATTAAATTGGCTGAAAAAGTTGCTAGAGCGTTGCGGAGGTTCAAGACTAGGAATAATCACTTGACTCACTCGTGTCAAACGACGGAAAGCTCCATAACCGACGGCAAACCAACCATGATTATCGGAGGCAAAAGCATTGGCTCGCAACCAACTTAAAATTTTGCTATTTTCTTCGATTAATGCTGGTTCTGTATAGGTTTGTTTGTCCTTACTGCCTCCTAACTCTAACCTTTCCTTGCCTGTAACAAAATAGGAATAAGCAAAAGTTTTTCGAGTTTTATCCGTACCAAATTTTCCCGCATCCCCATCTTCCTGATGAAGCACTGCGGTTAATTTACCCGGTGTTTTAGGATTACATATCCAACCAGTCGGACGTGGTAATAATTCTTTGGCTGCTTCTGGTCCTGCGAGCAGTAAAGCTAAAGCCTGTAAAATCGTGCTTTTTCCTACTCCATTTTCTCCTAATAAAGTGATCCAATGATAAGGTTTAGCATCCTGACGACGTTTATTATCGGGATTACGAATAATAAATTTAATCTCTTGATTCTGGAAGCATTTAATGTTTTCGAGTGTTATACTTTCAACCCACATCGACATTCCCCCAGAGAATAACAGCGATCGATAAAATTCTAGCTTATTTGGCCACATCTAGCCCTTTTTGGCCTTCATCTCTCAATCCAGTCAAAAACCCTCTCTGGGAAGAGAGGGTGAATTAGATTTAGGAATTTTCCTCTAATCCAAAGACGCGATTAAAAGCTTTCAAGACTTTATAACCAGAATCGATCGATTCTAGCGGATCTTTCCGCAAACGGTGACGTAAACAGAGAACAATTACCCGACGGATATCATCTACCGTCACAGTCGTCCGTCCTTCCAAAGCGGCCAGAGCTTTAGCGGCGCGATTGGTAACGATATCGCCGCGCAATCCATCCACGTCCAACTCGGAACAAACCTCGGAAATTTTCACCCGCAGATCATAATCAAGCTCCACAGAAGGCAAAAGATTCTGGGCCTCCACGAGCTTTCTTTGCAGTTCTTCCTGTTCTAAGTTATATTTCTCTAAAAACGAGAGGGGATTGCCATCAAATTCCGCACGCTGTTCCACGATTTTGACCCGTAGAGGCGGTTCTTTGACGGTGTGAATCTCGGCGTGCATTCCAAAGCGATCGAGCAGTTGTGGGCGCAATTCTCCCTCTTCTGGGTTGCCCGATCCCACCAAAACAAACCGGGCCGGGTGACGGATGGAAATTCCTTCCCGTTCCACCGTATTCCAACCACTAGCGGCCGAATCCAATAGCACATCGACGAGGTGATCGTCAAGTAAATTGACTTCATCCACATAGAGAATGCCGCGGTTAGCTTTGGCCAGCAAACCAGGTTCAAAAGCTTTTACCCCTTCTGACAGGGCCTTTTCGATGTCAATCGTGCCACAGACCCGATCCTCCGTCGCACCGAGGGGCAGATCTACCATCGTCACTTTTTTCTTGGCAATGGTCAAGGGAATGGATTCATCCACCTTTTGCCGCACCTCATCGCTCATTAAATCGGTATCATTGGGGTCAGAATTAAAGGGATCGTTAGCAACTACGTCAATTTCTGGTAAAAGGTCAGCTAAAGCCCTAATTGTGGTCGATTTTCCCGTACCTCGATCCCCCATAATCATCACCCCGCCAATTTTGGGGTCGATGACGTTGAGCATTAGGGATAATTTCATTTCTTCCTGGCCGACAATAGCGGTGAAGGGAAAAACCACGCGGCGAGTTTTCGGAGGAGCTTGGGGAGTCACGGTCATAGGTGGATTCAAAAGTCAATAGTTGTTGCGTCAAGAATTATATCTAGTGGGGATTCTAGCCTTCAGCTTTCAGCAAAGCTTTATTATTGTAAGTCTTTTTTCCTGCTTTTTAAGATCCAGCGCCAGAGGGGATGACTCGGCCCTTTATCCCGAATTTTCTGCACCCGTTGTTCTAAGCGCAGTTTTTCTCTGGGGGAAAGTCCTAAAATAATGTTGCGACTTTGCCAGACTAACACTGCTCCTGTAATGGCAAGACAAAAGGCTAGACCGATAGAAGCCCAGTAATTGAAAGCTAAAGCGTATCTTAGGGCTGTCCAAGTAAAATACTGCCGTATTAAGGCTATATCATCGAGTAAAAGCCATAAACTAGCCGAACCAATCCCTAACCAACAACCCAACACGAATAACCAACGACCCCATACCGTCAGTCGATGTAATCTTTGGACTTGTTGCTGTAGTTCGGAATCGGCCATTTCAGTTATCAGTGAGCAGTAATTCAGTGGGGGTGTGGGGTGTGGGGTGTAGGGTGTGGGGTGTGGGGTGTAGGGTGTGGGGTGATGGGGAAATGGGGTGATGGGGTGATGGGGAGAATCAATAAAGGTAGTCTATTGACAACTGCTCACTGTGATAACTGATAACTGATAACTGATAACTGATAACTGATAACTGATAACTGATAACTGATAACTGATAACTGATAACTGATAACTGATAACTGATAACTGATAACTGATAACTGAATTATCCCTTGACAATTGCCCCAAAATCTGCTAAGACTCGGGCGTGATTTCGCAGTAAACCCAACAGATTTAAACGATTGCGACGGACGGATTCTTTTTCTGCCATGACTAATACACTATTTTCGCCATCAAAAAAGTCAGCCACCAGGGGAGAAATTGCCGTTAAAGCAGTGACAAGACGCTGATAATCTCTTTGCTCTCTTGCGCTAATAGTTTCGGGAATTAGGGCAATTAAAGCGTCATAAAATGCTTGTTCGGAGGATTGTTCAAATAACTCCCTATTGATGATTCCCTTGGTTTCTAGGGTAGTTGTATCTAAATCTCCTTTTTGTGCCAAACGGGTCGAGCGATTGACGGTTTCATAGATGTTGGCTAACTGACCATCCTGACGAATTTGGCATAAAAAGCGAGCGCGTTCACGGGTATCTAATAAATTTTCTAAAGCGCGAGACTTATACTCTGGATCGTTTTCCCCTAAAACTGCATTAACGAGATCATAATCTATCCTCAAATCATCAATTAAGAGAGTTTGCAGACGTTGTAAAAAGAAATCTTTAATCAGATTTGCAGGGTTGGGTTTATCGGGATGACAGGTAACAAAATCCTTAGCTATCTGCTCAATTAATGCCAAAAGATTGATATTAAAATTGGCTGACCAGATAATACTAATTATTGCATTGGCAGCCCGACGGAGAGCGAAGGGATCTGAGGAACCAGTGGGCAGCATTCCCAGTCCAAAAATACCGACTAAAGTATCCAAGCGATCAGCAATTCCCACCACTTGACCAGTGATTGTTTCCGGGAGTAAATCCCCGGCATTGCGAGGCAGATAATGTTCAAAAATGCCCCGGGCAACTATAGCCGATTCACCACTAATTAAAGCATATTTTTCGGCCATTACTCCCTGTAATTCTGGAAATTCATAGACCATTTGGGTAACTAAATCCGCTTTACAAAGCATGGCAGTGGACTCTATATCACTGCGACTTTGTTCATCGAGATTTAACTGTTCGACAATCATCTGGGCAATTTCCATAATCCGATCGACTTTATCGCGCATGGTTCCCAATTCTTCTTGGAAAGTGACGGTTTCCAGTTGGGGAAGAAAACTATCTAAGGGTTCATCACAATCGGCAGTATAGAAAAATCTGGCATCAGCTAACCGTGCGCGGATAACCCTTTCATTTCCCGCGGAGATAATCTCAGATTTCTGGGGATCGCCATTGGAAATAGTAATAAAATAGGGTGACAAACCCTGGGGAGTTTTCACTGGGAAATAACGCTGATGTGTCACCATCACGGTAATAATTACTTCCGGGGGTAATTCCAGAAATTCATCGTCAAATTTGCCGACAATTGCCGTGGGATATTCGACTAAGTTAGTCACTTCTGCTAATAAATCGGCGGGAATTTCTGCCACTCCCTGGAGTTTTTTAGCCAGGGTGGTAATCTGATCAGTAATTATCTGTTGACGCACTTGCGGATCCGCTTCCACAAAAATTGATCGCAAACTGGTTAAATATGCTTGGGGGTGACTAATGGCTAGGGATTGCGGGTGTAGAATGCGATGACCAAAAGTTAAGCGATCGCTGGTTAAAGTGGTAGAGCCATTAATTAATTCTAGGGGCAAAACTTCCCCATCCACTAAAGTTAATAACCAACGAATTGGCCGGGGAAATCTTAAATCTCCATCTCCCCAACGCATAAAACGTCTTCCTTCCAAACGGGTAATCCATTGGGGAATTAATTCAGTTAAAATCTCGGCTGTTGGACGACCCGGAATCGTTTTTTCAATATAGACAAATTCTCCTTTGTCTGTGGCACGAATGGAGAAAGCAGCGGTGCTAACTCCCTGTTTTCGAGCAAAACCCTCACCAGCGGGGGTAATTTGGCCATTTTTGTAGGCGGCACTAACTGGCGGTCCTTTTATCTCCTCGCTGCGAGCTTCTTGCTCCTTCGGTAATCCTGTGATTAACACGGCCAAACGGCGCGGGGTTCCGTAAACTTGAATAGCAGTCGCATCCAGAGATTCCGTCTCTAAACTCTTGCTAACTCTTTCCTGCAATTGTGCGATCGCGCTATCGACAAAATCTGCGGGTAGTTCTTCTGTACCGACTTCAAGTAAAAAATCCATCTGATTGATTGGCCGTGTTTATGCTTCACCAATCATCTAGGCTATCACAGAAGCCGTGTCCTTAGTTTTTGATCAGCTGTACTGCATTTAAACTGCATATGGGAAATTTTAGTACAAATGCTCAAACTTCCTCGACCTAGCTTTGGTGCTGCCCACTCTCCTATCCCTTTTAAACAGTATGCTAGTATAACTATATGGCGATACAATTGCCTTAGCTTGGCTAAGGGTGCAAAGTTGATCTCATATTTTATCTATTATGTCAATAAAGTTATGAAACGATTTCTATTATTATTTTGTGTTCTCGTGAGTTTTTTGCTGTTTATCAGCTTTGAGATTGATGTTTCCTTGTCTGCACTAGCTCTAACTCGACAACAGCTAGAGGGGCCAGGGCAGCTGTTGTATCAATCCCGTCATAGTTTGCGCGATGATACAGGTAGTCCTTGGCAGGTGGTGTTGTTCAAACGAATTAAGGATGGGGAAACCCTAGAAATTAGTTTGCGCTTGGTGGGATTTCCTGAAGGGATTGAGTTTCTCCATGGAGAAAGATTGACGATAACGACAGCTAAAGGCGAAATTTTAGCGGCTAAGGATGCTTTTGCCGAAAAATCACCAGCAGCTAACGTCGGTCAATACGAGATGCAGGATATCTTACCGCAGCTACCCGTTACTGAAGCGATCGAACTTTCCCTACCCCTAGAGGCTCCCCGTCATCTTAACATCCCGATTCCTGTACTTTTAGAATGGCAAAGTCTGCTTTTTTCGGCAAATATTTGACTTTTTGGGTTAGGGTGAAAGAGGCAGCAAATTGGAATCAGCGACGATGGGAAAGATTAATTTATTAGTCAGTGCCACCTCTGAGGATTGGATAGAACAGGCAATTAATAATTTAGAGATTATTCTGCTCGATCATTCCCATTGTGAGCGAAAAGCGGCAGGAGTGGCCTTAAATCTCATGTTTCGTTATCCTTCCTACGCTTCCCTCGTGCGGAAATTAACAGCGATCGCACAAGAGGAATTAGAACATTTTGAACAGGTAAATCAATGGTTAGATAAATGGGGAATTCCCCTCGCTCCCTTAAATTCTCCCCCTTATGGTGCTAAATTAAAGGCGCAGATTCGTCACCAAGAACCCGATCGCCTTTTGGATTCGCTGTTAATATCAGCTTTAATCGAGGCGCGTTCCCACGAAAGATTGGGTTTATTGGGAGAGTATTGTCCCGATCCTCAATTAGCTCAATTTTATCGCGGTTTAATGGCTTCCGAAGCGCGTCATTATGGTATTTATTGGCTATTAGCAGCGGATTATTTTGAACGTACAGTGATCGAGCAACGCTTAGAAACCCTAGCGGCGATCGAAAGTGAAATTCTCACTACTCTGCACCCGGAACCTCGTATTCATAGTTGATTGCACTAATAGGGACAAACCCTATCTAAATTACTCGTTCAACTCAATTTCTCTCTTAGAAAAGGGTAAATCTTGATTGATTGCCTCGATTTCTTCCTGTTCCATTTGATTAATTTCTTGGATATAATTGCGGAGAATTTGAGTCATTTTGCCATGATAAAAACGGTGCAAACTATGATTAGCAGTAGCGGGAAACCCCCGTCTTTTTTTGTGTTGTCCTCCCGCTCCAGGGTCAAACATGGTAATACCTTGACTAATTGCCCAATCGATCGGTTGATAGTAACAAGCTTCAAAATGTAAACAGTCGTACTCCTGAAAACTGCCCCAGTAACGACCATAAAGATTAGTATCTTTGCGAATACAAAAAGATAAACCCACGGGTTTAGTATCCTTTTCATTTTGGTAGGCAGTAATCAAAACCACTCGCTGACGATAATTCGGATATAATTGTTCAAAAAATTTCTGTGTCAGGTATTTACTTCCCCAGTAAAATTTATCACAGGTACTGCTATAAAACCGATAAATTAACGGGAACAAATGATGGGGAATTTCTTCGGCAGCCAGAGTTTTAATAATTAACCCCGCATTAGTCACCGCTTTCCGTTCCCGTTTAATATTGCGGCGTTGATTAGCATTAAAAACCGTCAGATAATCTTCAAAACTTTGAAACCCTTTGTTATTCCAGATATAACTATGATGTAACCAGGGAGTAAAGCCAAAATTCTCCATTAAAATTCGCCATTGGGGATCCACAAAAAGAAAATGACAACCCGACAGATTATTTTGATCGCAAAAATGATCAATTGCCGCTATCATTAAAGCCGTAATCTCCAGTTCATTTTCCCCCGGAGCAATTAAAAAACGATAACCCACCGCCGGAGTAAAAGGGGTCATTCCTAACAGTTTCGGATAGTATCTAATCCCCAAACGATGGGAAAGATCTGCCCATTGGTGGTCAAAGACAAATTCACCGTAACTATGACTTTTAATATACAAAGGAGCGGCGGCAATTAACTCAGCACCGCGCCAAACTGTGAGATGAGCCGGTTGCCACCCGGTGCGTCCCGTGGCACTGCCAGAAGTTTCGATATTATGTAACCATTCCCACTCTAGAAAGGGAGTAGTTAGGGGTTGAGCGAGAGCATCCCATTTTTGTTGGGGAATCTCACTCATTTTATCAATCCAAGCGACAGAATATTGAGGTTTAAGCTGTTCTACCATGGGACAAGATAAGTCAACCTTTTTATTTAAGGTAATCTAGTTTTGAGATTTGTGGGAATCTCGTTCAAGGGAATAATGTAGGAAAATTTCTGCTTCCACGGTTTCCACGCTCAAAAGTCGTAATTTTCTGGCAGAATCTGCCAGAAATCCAGTTCCTCCCAGGGGAGTTGCCGCTTTATTGCCTCCTAACAGCAACGGACAAATGGTTAGGTAGATTTCATCGATTAAATCTTCAGCTAAAAGAGAGGCAATTAATTCACCTCCTCCCAGAATCGCCAGTTTTTTGATACCTAGGGCGGTAAATTGACTAAAAATAGCCTTCCAATCGCCGCAGACTAAGACAAGCTCAAATAAACCCCGATTTTCCCATGCCGCCACTTTTTCCGCTGCCGTGATTAACCAGCGCGGGAAAGGCTGCTGAAAAAATTTCATCTGGGGATCAAGCTGTCCTGAATAAGAACAAACGATCTGTATCGGCTGCGGAGATAATCCCCGTTGTTGACGGTATGCGAGAAAATCGCCATGACGGATAGGAAGACTGGTGTGATAAGCGCGCAGGGTGTTAGCACCGAATAAAGCGGCATCCATGCGCGATAAATGTTGTTCTAGACGCATTTTATCGGTAGCAGAGGCAAATCTGGCCGCTGACTGGTAGGCGTCGGCAATTTTACCATCGGCACTCATGGCTAAAATAACGGTGGTGTGAGGACGATTCATGGCAAATGCTCGGGGATATCACCCAGTCTGATTGGTGAATAGGCTAGTATAGTCTGGAGTTTGATAGCAAGAATCAAAGCAATTTTCGCCCATGTCTATCGGTCAATCCTCCTTTCGTCGTATTCTGCTCTCTCGCTTACTCCTAGTCAGTGTACCTGTACTACTGATGGGAGTTTATGTCACCTATCGTAAGGCGCGATCGGCTTTTTTGGAAACGGCCCGTCAAAATCTCACCGAAAGTGCCATCAGAAAAGCAGACAATATTGAGCAATCAATTCAATTTTTGCGGGCCAATCTAATCACTGCGGGTGAGAGTCTGGTTTTAAAACAGGGAACCTTAGCCGAAAAAGAAACTTTTTTACAAGAATTCACCGACCAGCTTCCTAATCAGATTAACTGTCTGGAGTTAATTGATATTAAGACCAAGAAATCTTTATTAAATCGAGCCTGTGACCCAGAAACTATCAAAGTTTTGCCTCTGGAAAAATGGACAAAAAAACGGACTAGCTTTGCTGGAAATATGGAAAATATTTTAATTAGAAGTTTACCTCGACAACTTTTAAGAAAATCTCCCAATAATAATCGTCAATTAGAATTAGTTTTTGCTGTTCCCATCTACGATAATCAAGGACAATTACAATCTAGTCTGATTCTGCAAACTTCTCTACTTTACCGTGAGAAGGTTTTACCCGGTTCTTTGTCAGGTTATCCCGTGGTTATTTCTGAAAATGGCATTATTCTCGCTCATCCCTATTTTGATCGCATTGGTAGCCATATCAGTCAAGAAGCTGATGCTGAACGCTTAAATAGTATTATCAATAATGCTATCCGAGGAAAACAAAATTTCTTGCATTTATTTTCTTTCGAGAAAGATGGCAAAGAATTAGTCGCTGGTTATAGCTCCCTTCCCAGTCCAGTTACGGGAGAATCATCCCAAAAATGGATAGTTTTAGCCATTAGTCCCCTCTCCCAAGCTCTGGCTCCTCTACAACAAATTTGGGAGGCAATTTTTTATCTAATTTCTGGTTTATTATTAGCTTATTTAGTAGTTATTGTACTCATTGCTAGGGATTTAGCTATACCTTTAGAAAAACTGCGAGATTATGCCTTAAATATTCAGAAAATTCCCTCCGAAAAGATTACACCACAAAACTTTAATATTCGAGAAATTAATCAGTTAGCGTCGGCCCTAGAGGAAATGCTCGAACGTTTACGTCTTTGGGGAGAGGAAATAGTTAAGAGTTGGCAAGAAGCGGAAAATGCTAATCAATTAAAAAACCAATTTTTGGCGAATACTTCCCACGAATTACGCACCCCTCTCAATGGTATTATTGGCTCAATTCGTTGCGTTATGGATGGATTTTGTAATAGTGAGGAGGAGGAAAAAGAATATCTGCAACAAGCGGATAATTCAGCCGTACATCTTTTGGAAATTATTGATGATATTCTCAGTATTGCTAAAATAGAAGCGGGCAAACTTTCCGTTAATCCTGAACCAGTATATTTACACCAAATTATCAATGAAGTTATTAATTTAGGCTCTTCGTTACCCTTTATGCTAAATCAACATACAAGATGCCAAGATAACATACTTCTAACCCAAAAATTCCGAAAGTTTCTAAAGCCATAGCCTCTCCGTTTTATTAGTTTAAGTT
>NZ_SFBV01000334.1:0-24607 GCF_007095585.1 Microcystis sp. M_OC_Ca_00000000_C217Col | reverse complement strand
CAGTAGCCTAGTTACTCAGGAGCCGGATACGGCGAAAGTCGTAAGTCCGGTTTTGAAGCAGGGGGTGGGAAGGCGACTTCCTGCTCTACTGTAACGGGTGTGGGGTGTGGGGTTTTACCCATTTTCATCGGGTAAATTACCTAATTTTCAGGGAAAAAGTCCAGGAATTTTCCCCCCGACCACTCCCATATCTGGTACTTTTTGATTGACAAAAAGTCTAAAAGTCTTACTAGGGTCTGCTGAAAAAGTTTTTCCTGGGGGTAGGAGTCAGGAGTCAGGAGTCAGTAGCCAGTCGTTTCAGGCTTTGTTGCCCTTGTTTTGTGTACCAAGCGATGTACTACAAGAAGGATAATGCAAGGTTTTTGAAAGTCCCAATCCTATTTTCTTGCACTAACATCGGACTTTAACAGGTCAAAAGCCTTATTTTAAAAGGGTTTTACCATTATTCAGCCAGCCCTAAGTAATACTAAATTTTGTTACAAAATCTAGCTTTTTCGGGTAAGCTGTTGACTATCTAGGGCTGACTGACCATCCTTGGCAATCGGCGTTCTAGCCTAGGAGAGATGCGATCGCTCTTACCCCTGCCCCAAAAGCGATCGCCATGCCCAAAAAATTGCTCATTCCAAAAATGATCGCCCCCTGCATTCCTATCCCAAGCAATGACAATTTTAAAGTTTAATCAACAAGATAACAGCGATCGCACTTACCCTAACCTACGGGCGTTCTAAAACAAGATCCAAACCGACTTTGTATGAAAGATCCTCCTTGCAATTTGCCTGAATCTTAAGCGAAAAACCTGGACAGCCTTTTTCCACGACTTGTTTGGAAGATGTGATAGCCATTTTAGTCTTTGCTGGGCCATTGTCATCTACATAAGTGTAAAACACAAGTTTACTGGGATGACCGTTTCCCTTGTCATATCGAAATATGTAAAATGCATATCCACTACCTTTCTCGATCAAATGACTAACCATGTGATCAAATGCAGGATGCTCCTTATCCCCGAATCTAGGGTCTTCAGATGAAGTACCAATCGGTGGACACAAATCAGGAACGATGTTGACTCCATCCAACTTCATAGTCAGAAAATCATGCGTTGGTTTATTAGCATTACCTTTAAACTCATTGAAGATAGCCACGCAGTCAGGGTGAAGTTTTACGACACTAATGGACATCTTATTCTCTTTTTTCAGTAGGTTAGCTTTTTCTTGAGATACCAAAATAGTTGTTACTCAAGTCCAGTAAGCTACTGTACAGGAAATTTCCGTAATAGTCAACCCCTAGAGGACAAAAAGCAGAAAGTTTCCGTATATTCACCCCGTAGAAAAGGATATCCAGAAACATTCCGTGTATTTTCCAACGATGGATAAAAATATTCGGTTCTTCTTAATTGATTAGTTGGCTCTAGAGCAAAAACAATTGACAAAAATCGCTAAGTGCCTTTCTCTATAAGGGTTCCATCCCTTATAACCCCCGTCCATTGCATAACACAAACCGAAGAGCCGTTTTCCTTCTTGATAATTCTGATAAGCAAGTCGAGCTTGCCATAATACTGATTGCACTTGGCGGGCAAAATCCCGATTGCCCTGAAAGCGACTCTGTCAGAGAGCTTTTAATTCTCGTTCTAGGTGGGCTAAACACTTCTGCTTGGCGCCTGCTCCTTGTAGCGAGTAGGCACTGAAACAGTCGCTACGTTCATCTTTTTCTTCCCCTCCCGACTCCTGACTCCTGACTCCTAACCCCACCAATAAACTTTTTGCCGCAAACCCTAACTATTTCCTCTAGTCAATTGCCATAAAAGTTCTCATCTAAGATTTGCTCTGGCGAGAAAGGACAAATTTTAGGATAATCATTTTCTGGGGGAATCCGAACACCAAATTGAGCGAGTTTCCCTTCCTTAATTGCCACTTGACGAGCATCTGGATAAGCTTCCTCGATAGCAGTTTCTAGATAGGATTTCAGGGAAGGCGTATTGCGTAAGTTTTTCTCAATTCGCTGGCGATGCTCAATAATAGAACAATACCAGCTATCTTTCATGGATGGCGGTGCGTTGTGCTGTACTTTTAATTTGAGCAAGTGAGCCAAAAGAATCATCAAATTACTTTCTAAAGTTCTTTTTTCCGATTTTCCCAACTCGGTTAACTCCTCAATTAAGTTATCAGTATCCAGCGCAGCAAATTCCCGCTTCTGTAGATGGCTAATTGTTGTTGCGAGCCACAATTGAAAATCTTGTTCGTAGAGAGTCTTGGACATAGCGATAGGTTGTTCGTTGGAGTCAATAACTAGATTGGTAACTAAGCGGCTACAATTCTCAAGGCGTTACTAATTTCTAGCTTCCCTTGTAGTTTACCAAAAAATCACCTAAAATGGAAACTATCTGTATCCCTTACTGACTGCATCTGGCTCCCTACACCATTTTCTACTATCTTTGAGCAAACCCGCGAAAGATAAGGAGTTAAAACTATGCCTTTAAGTTGGAATGAAATTAAAAATCGCGCGATTACCTTTCAAAAAGAGTGGCAAGGAGAGACTTCAGAAAAAGCAGAATCTCAATCTTTTTGGAATGAGTTTTTTCATGTCTTTGGCATTTCACGGCGTAGGGTAGCCAGTTTTGAGCAACCGATAAAAAAAGCAGATAATAAACAGGGTTTTATTGATTTACTCTGGAAAGGAACGATTTTAGTTGAGCATAAATCGAAGGGGAAAGATTTAGAAAAAGCCACACAACAGGCTAAGGATTATTTTCCCAATTTAAAGGAACATGAGTTACCGCGTTATATTTTAGTCTCGGATTTTCAACGGTTTAAATTATATGATTTAGATTCGGGCAATCAATGGGAATTTGAATTAAGTAATTTTGTTGATAACGTTCATTTATTTGATTTTATTGCTGGTTACGAAAAGCGAGTTTATAAAGACGAAGACCCCGTCAATATTCAAGCCGCCGAGTTAATGGGAAAACTTCATGATTGCCTCAAAGAAATTGGTTATATAGGGCATGATTTGGAAGTTTATCTAGTGCGTTTATTATTTTGTTTATTTGCCGATGATACGGGTATTTTTAATAAGGGGATTTTCTGGGAATATATCGATCTACATACCAAAGAAGATGGCAGTGATTTGGCGATGCACATTGATGCTATTTTTCAGGTTTTGAATACACCAGAAGAAAAAAGATTAAAAAATCTGGATGAGAATTTAACTCAATTTCCCTACATAAATGGCAAGTTATTCGAGGAGTCATTACCCTTAGCGGCTTTTGATAGCAAGATGCGAGTCATGTTATTAGAAGCTTGTGCTTTTGATTGGGGAAAAATTTCCCCTGCTATTTTTGGCTCTATGTTTCAAGCGGTAATGAATCCAAAAGAGCGACGCAATTTAGGGGCGCATTATACCTCCGAGAAGAACATTCAAAAGGTGATTAAACCGTTATTTTTAGATGATTTATCCAGAGAATTTGAGAAGGTTAAAGGCAATCGCAATAAATTACTAGAATTTCAGAAAAAGATTGCTAATTTATATTTTCTTGATCCTGCCTGTGGTTGCGGCAACTTTTTAATTATTACCTATCGGGAGTTACGGGATTTAGAGATTTTGGTATTACAGGAGTTAGATAAAACGGGGCAGTTAGTAACAGATATTAGTACCATTATTCAGGTAGATGTCAATCAGTTTGCGGGTATTGAATACGATGAGTTTGCGGTGAGGGTGGCTGAGGTGGCAATGTGGTTAATTGATCATCAGATGAATATTAAAGTTAGTAATACTTTTGGTCAGTATTTTGTGCGTTTACCATTAAAGAAAGCGGCAAAGATTGTTCATGGAAATGCCTTACGGATTGATTGGGAGGAAGTTATATCAAAAGAAAAGCTCAATTTTATTTTAGGGAATCCTCCTTTTGTGGGGCATCATTACCAAAATTTTGATCAAAAAGAAGACTTAAAGCTAGTTCTTGATAAAATCATTGGATCAGGGGTTATGGATTATGTATCAGCATGGTTTTATAAATCTGCTCAATTTATTCAAAGCACAAAAATTAAGGTGGGATTAGTGGCGACTAATTCTATTTCTCAAGGGGAACAATCATCTATCTTATGGAATGTTTTAATAAACGAATTTAATATCAGTATTCATTTTGCCCATAGAACTTTCAAATGGAGTAATGAAGCTAAAGGTAATGCTGCGGTTCATTGTGTGATTATTGGATTTGCTAGTTTTGAAGCTAATGAAAAATATCTATTCGACTATCAGACTATAACCAGTGAGCCGCTTTTAATAAAAGCCAAAAATATTAATCCTTACTTAATCAATGCAAACAATATTCTGGTTTTTAATCGAAAATATCCTCTCTGTAATGTCCCTAATATGATGTATGGAAATAAGCCAACAGATGGAGGTAATTTTATTTTATCTGAAGAAGAAAAAAATACTCTTGTCTCAAAAAACCCTTTGTTAATTAAATTTATTAGACCTTTTATTAGTGCTAGAGAATTTTTAAATGGTGGCAAAAAATGGTGTTTGTGGCTACTCGATATTAAACCCAATGAACTAAAGAATATACCTGAAATTTTGGAGCGTGTGGAAGCCGTGAAGCAATTGAGAGCAAAAAGTATTGCAGCTTCAACTCGAAACTATTCTTATCATTGTTTATTTCGACAAATCACACAACCCAAATCAGACTATATTCTTGTACCTAGAACTACGTCAGAAAATAGAAAATACATTCCTATTGGCTTTTTTACTGCTGATAATATCGTAAGTGATACTTGTCAGTCTATTCCGAACGGCGATTTATATTTATTTGGTATTTTAACTTCTGAAATGCACATGGCATGGGTTAAATATGTGTGTGGCAGATTAAAAAGTGATTATCGTTACTCAAAAGATATTGTTTATAATAATTTTCCTTTTCCAGAAAATATCACCGACAAACAAAAACAAACCGTTGAAACTTGCGCTCAAGCTGTGCTAGATACTAGGGCAAAATATCCCGATAGTAGCCTTGCGGATTTATACGATCCTTTAACCATGCCTCCCGACTTGCTCAAAGCTCACCAAAAACTTGACAAAGCCGTTGATTTGTGTTATCGTCCCCAACCCTTTACCAGTGAATTAAACCGTATTGAATACCTCTTTGAACTCTATGAAAAATTAACCGCTCCCCTACTCCCTACCAGCAAACAAAAACCCGCAAAAAGAAAAAATCCTCAATAACGAAGACAGGAGACAGGAGACAGGAGACAGGTTTTGGGGTTTTGGGGTTTTGGGGTTTTAGTTCAATTTCCCCACTTCCCCATCACCCCACTTCCCCATTTCCCCACTTCCCCATCACCCCACTTCCCCATCACCCCACTTTCCCCATCACCCCATCACCCCACTTCCCACTTCCCCATCACCCCACTTCCCCATCACCCCATCACCCCACTTCCCCATCACCCCATCACCCCACTTCCCCATCACCCCACACCCCACACCCATCCCTAAGCGCCGCAATTCCGGAGATTATATAAAAAAACACCCAGAACAATCGAGGTGATGGACAATACTAAAGGTTGTGTAGGTCATCAGAAAAGCCCGTTCAGGGTAAAATACTATGAAACTAGCGTCACGAGTCAATCAAGTCACCCCCTCCCTTACCCTAGCTATCGACTCTCTGGCCAAGGAAATGAAGAAAAACGGCGAAGATGTCTGTAGTTTTAGCGCCGGGGAACCAGATTTCGACACACCCACTCACATCAAAGCTGCCGCGAAAAAGGCCCTCGATGAGGGAAAAACTCGCTACGGACCGGCTGCCGGGGAAGCGGGGTTAAGAAAAGCGATCGCCGAGAAATTGCTGCGGGATAATCAACTAGCATACAATGCCGATAATGTGATTGTTACCAATGGCGGTAAACAGTCTCTCTACAATCTAATCATGGCGTTAATTGAAGCGGGGGACGAAGTAATTATTCCCGCACCCTACTGGTTGAGTTATCCTGAAATGGTGACGTTAGCGGGAGGAACATCGGTTATAGTGAACACTAGCCTAGAGAATCAGTATAAAATCACCCCCGAACAGCTAGAAGCGGCAATTACACCGAAAACTAAATTATTTGTTTTCAATTCTCCCTCTAATCCCACCGGCATTGTCTATACTCCCGAAGAAATCGCAGCTTTAGCAAAAATTGTGGTTGAAAAGGATATTTTAGTGGTTTCTGATGAAATTTACGAGAAAATCCTCTACGATGGCGCAATTCACCGCAGTATCGCTTCTTTTGGTCCGGAAATCTTTCAGCGCAGTATTATTAGCAATGGTTTTGCTAAAGCTTTCTCGATGACGGGGTGGCGCGTCGGTTACATAGCAGGACCGGTGGAAATTGTCAAGGCTATGACTAAGATCCAAAGTCATAGTACCTCCAATGTCTGCACTTTTGCTCAATACGGTGCGATCGCTGCTTTGGCAAGTCCCCAAGATTGCATCGAGGAAATGGTCAAAGCTTTTAGCGAGCGCCGACAGTATATTTTAGAACGAGTGCGATCGCTCCCCAGACTTAATTGTCCTACTCCCAACGGTGCTTTTTATGTGTTTATCGATATTAGTCAAACTGGTTTAAAATCCCGGGATTTTTGTCAGAAACTCCTCGAAACCCAAAAAGTGGCTGCTATCCCCGGTATTGCTTTCGGTGCTGATGATTGTATTCGTCTTTCCTATGCTACAGACCTAAAGACGATTGAAAAAGGATTTGATCGCATTGATCAGTTTATCGGTACTTTGTAGGATGATTATTTTGTCTGTTAGGGTGAATTTTGTTCGCCCTTTTTTTGGGTTTTCACAGCCAATTATCTCTAATACTAAATCCGTTGGCTCTCCCGGGTTTGGTGGGTAAAATGTATTCTAAGATACGGTCTTGCGGACGAGTGCGTGGAACGAACCACAGAGACACAAAGAACACAGAGATCAATCACTACTATATAAGTTAAACTTATCATAGAAAGAATAAGACTGAAGTGCGAAATATGGGGTTAAATGAAACAGCCCTACCCCTGAACGGTTACAAATTTTTGTTAACATATTATCTACTGGAAAACCATAAATGTTAAGATTGCTGGAATTTCCTGATCTGAATCTTTACTATATGAGAGCAGTACAACCCAGCCAAACAGAGCCTGTTATTGTCGCTCAGTCTTCCCCTGATCCTTCCCGATCAAATTCACCGCCAAGTAACGGCAGTTTCTCTTTAGTGCCGATAGGACTGACTGTTGTAGTCACCTTGATACTGGTTTCTTTGTGGTCACAAAAAGATAAAATTATTGGAGGTTTAAAGGCATGGACTGAACCAGACTCAGACACGATTCGATCCCAAGAATTTGCTGTTGATATAGAAGTATCAAATATTCGTACTCAGGATTATTTACGAGCCAATGTACAAGCGACAATTTATGTCTATATTGCCGACACAAAAGAAGACAACCAAAAGGCTCAAAAATTTTGGGTAGAAGAAGACAGTATTTCAACCGTAGCCGTAGAGAAAGCTGTTAAAAAACGCGCCGAAACCGCCTTACGAGGAAGTGCCAGTAAACATACATTAGACTATCTCCATACAAATCGCACAGAGGTGGGAAAAGAGGCTACGACTATACTTGGTAACTGCCTAAATCCTCTAGGATTAACTGTTAGAGACCTAGTTATTGGTGAAATTGAAGAAAGTGCCAACTATACTGCTGACAACTATTTCGATGCCAAGGCAGTTGAAGCTAGGACAAAAGTTATTCAACCGGCAATTCTGGCAACTCGCACGGAAGAGTTAAAGACGGAAGAAGCAATACGAAAACAGGAATTAGATACGGAAGAAACAATACGAAAACAGGAATTAGAGAAAGGCAGAGATATAAGGCTAAAGGAATTAGAGATAGGGATTGAACTAGAAAATCAAGAGCTTACACATCAAGAAACATCTTTGAAAAATTTAGAAACACTGGAAAAAGTCGAAAAGAGGAAGACTGATCATGAGCTAATTATAGAAAAATACCAAAATGAAAAAGAAAAAGAACTACAGGAGGCGATTGAAACCTCTGAATTAGCTTTAAAGAAAAAGCTCGAAATTGCTGAGTTAAACGACAAAAAAGAACTAGAATCCCTCAAAAACACAACAGAGATTGAAATTCAACTTAACAAGCTCTTACAGGACACAAAATTAATTGAGGAAAATAAAACGTTTCGCTTAAAGCAAGCAACAGTCAATCAAGAAATAGAAACGGGAGAAATTGCTGCAACCATCTCGATTATTAGCAAAGAAAAAGAACGGCTGGAAACAGAAATAGAACGCGCCCAAGCAGAAGAAGCTGTTACTACAGCAATTGAAGAAGCTCAAGCCAAACGCCAGAAGCTGCAAGCGGAAATAGCCGCAGAGTCAGTGGAGAACGAAGCAAAAACTATCGAACGTTTGGCAGAAGCAGAAGGTAAGCGTTACCATCTCATACCGGCTACGGATGCCGATCGCACGGCTCAAATGATTCGGGAGTTAGCGCCTCGATTAATGGAAAATTTACCCCAGGTTGTTGAAATTGCCAAAGCATTAGCCCCCCAAGCAGGGATTTTGGGAGACTCTAATATCTATACTTTTCCCAATGGAAATGGAGAAGAGATTAACAAGTTAATGCTTTCCACCAGTGGTATGTTACTGATCCAATCACTGCTAAATGGTAAGTTAGGAGACTTATTAGGTAAATCGCTCCGCTCTTTGAATAACGATAGCAACAACGGACAGGATAATTCTGACGTATAAGTAACAGCGAGATTGAGTCATCTAAGCCCATTAATCCCTGCCAATAAAACTAATTTTTCAACAGTAAACAAACTGAGTTTTGGAGTCTAAGTTCATGAACAAAGCAAAACAAAAACCTCCGCTAACATTTCCCCCCTTTCCCAAGACTACTAATTTCATTCTTACTTTTTTATTAGGACTTGGTATGGCTCTGGGCTTTGCTAAGTTAATCAGTTTTACAAGTTCTGCGAGTAACAATGCCGCCAAAATTAGCGATTTGCAAGGTTACTTACAATGGTTCAATGGCATAAATACTCTCTATCTAAGCCTGATACTAGCTGGGGCACTTGGTGGATTACTTTACTCCATATTGCTTGACGGCGAGTTAGAATTGCCGTCTTGGAGTAAGAAAAATCCCAATAATCTCAACCCTGGCTTTTTGGGAGAAATTTTTGTTGGCATAGGTGGGGCATTTATCGCCTATAAGTTCTTACCCCAGGAACTTAGAAAAACTGGCGATCCAGGCTTGGAAATCACGATTTTTGTCACTGGATTGGTGGGCGGCTACGGTGGTAAAGCCATCCTGGATGCGGCATTAGAGAAGGTAATTAACCGTATAAAAACGGCTGACCTAGCCAAAGAGAAAGCAGAATCTCAGGCAAAAGAACTCGAAGAAAAAACATACATCCGCAATCTAGTCAACCAGCAGATTCAAGAAGGGCTAAATCAGTCCGAATTATCAGAAATGCAAGAGAAACTTGAATCTGCTACTGATGATGTTAAAGAACGTGCTTTTAATCTTGCCCATGATGCCCGTAGCTTGGGAAGGAGAACTCTAACATTTAAAGATCGGGTCAATAGAACAATTCCGATTTTTAAGGCTCTGGTAGCCAGTGATAACAATAATCCTTCGTATAATGCAGAGTTAGGTTATGCTTATATCAGTTCACAGCCTCCTGATTTAGACAAAGCCATCTCCTATCTCGATCGCGCCATCGAACTACGAATACCGGGGGCATCAACGGAGGGAGATAGCTGGAAGTACGAAATGAATCGGGCGATCGCCCGAATTGGCCTTGGCAATTCTCAATCAAGGGATGATATCCTCAAGGATTTGTTTGCTGTTGAGCAGAGGAAAGAACTAGCGCAAGCTATTGACGAGTATGAAAGGGATGGAGTAGATGGGGGAAATAATTCCATAAAAAACTGGCTGATCCAAAATCAAGATTGGGTAAGTCAACAGACTAACGGGAAAGCTTTACTGGATAAAATTCAACTTTCTGCGGCGGCGAAACCTGTCACCTCAATCTTATCAGTAACCCAGAATCGGGAAGATTTGGTCGCTGCTCCCCCCAATACAAAGATTAAAGCAACCATTAAAACCTATCTGAAAAAGCAACCCATTGATTCATCACAACTCGGTGAAAACGAGAAAAAAGAAGTTCCTGTGGGTACAGAGTATAAAATCCTCAAGCATTCACAAGAATCTGATGGACATTACCTCGTTGAATTAGACTACGGCCAGGGAATTTGGTATATTTGGTCAGATCACTGGTACTTACCTTGGGAAGACAAAATACTATCATCTGTCCCCCAGTCCAGTAAGAATGGTTCAGCGCGGGAAGCCATTGACCAATTATCAAGAATTTCTGCCATCTCCTCAACAAATAGAGGAACCCTCAAAGCCGCAGCCACCCGCTCGATTCAAAGATCAGCTACAGCTACAAAGGTAGAACCCGAAAATTGGGTCATTGCGCCCCCCAATACCATCATCAAGGCAACTACTAAAACCTATCTGAAAAAGCAGCCTATTGATTCATCAGACCTCGGTGAAAACGAGAAAAAAGAAGTTCCTGTGGGCAGAGAGTACAAAGTCCTCAAGTATTCAGAAGAAATTGACGGACATTGCCTAGTGGAGTTAGACTACGGTGCTGGCATTTGGTATCTTTGGTCGGATCATTGGCATTTACCTTGGCAAAAATCTAGCAAAGACAATGGCCGATCATCTGTATCCGCGCCAGAATCAAGTCAGCATCAAGGCGTTAATCTTGTCACTCGTCAGCAAGCTGAGTCTGTCTATGGACGTAAAATGAGTGATCAACAATTCAATGACTTAAACTCTTGTTTACAGCGATTTGAAATTAATACAGTGCCACGAATTAGACATTTCCTCAGCCAAACAGCCCATGAATCAGGAGGACTGCGTTGGATGGAAGAAATTGCCAGTGGTAGTGCTTATGAAGGTCGCCGAGATTTGGGAAATACCTCTCCCGGTGATGGTCGTAAATATAAAGGTGCTGGTGTTATTCAATTAACTGGACGGCATAATTATCAGAAATTTGCAGACTTTATCAAGGATCAAAAAGTCATGCAGGGACATAGCTATGTCGCTCAGGTTTATCCTTTTACCAGTGCTGGATTTTGGTGGAAGAATAATAACATGAATGCTCTTTGCGATCGGGGTGCAACTGTTAGAGAGGTAACAAAAAAGGTTAATGGTGGTTATAACGGACTGTCGGATCGTCAACGTTATTACGATAAAGCTTGTCAAGTTATCAAACAATTACCTTCTACATCTTTACATACGGAAGAGTTAGCCGCAAAGCCCGAAACAGGCAAGGCAGCCACAGAATCTAGCGATCAGGTTAGCAAAGTCGAAGTGGTTAGGGAAATGCCCAAAATTTTGACTCCGAAAGATGTAGATTGGAGTGATATGTCCACCCATTTAACCCCCCATTTCACTCTAGGAGAAAACTTACGAAACGACCCCCGACGCATTCCGCACGACACCACTTTGCAAAATAACATACTCACGATTATGCGAGAGTTGGAGAAGATTCGCACTGACTACGGGAAGCCCATTATCATCACTTCTGGGTATCGCCCTGAGCAAATCAATCGTGCTGTGGGAGGGGTAAGTAACTCGCAGCATATCCGAGGAACTGCGGTCGATATTTGCCCTGCTCATGGAGATGTGTTTGAATTTCAAAAGTGGGTAGATCAACACTGGTATGGTGCCTTGGGTTGGGGGGCAAAAAAGGGCTTCGTTCATATTGATTGTCGCAATGGCAAGGGATGGAAAACGGGAGGCGAAAAAGGTGTCAGATGGAACTATTGATGCCATGTAAAACTTTATAAATACACCCTTAGGAGGATGCTTAAATGACAGTCACAACCATCGGCAGAGTACCAATTACGGAACCCGGACCATTACTCGATCCATTCCTTAAAGATGATAATGCTTTAATTGCTGCTGCCGAAGATTTTACAGTCTCTATAAATACTATTTCACATCAACTTTATAGTAAGTATAGAGAAGCGTATAAAGCTGGACAATGGGGTAATGATTATTTTGCTGTAATGAGTCAGATAGGATTAGGAGATATAGAAAAACCTATCATTAAAGCTCACTACCTCAATCACATTAATAATATGAATAGACTGACCCATGATTTACTTACTACTTGGGCAGAAAATGTAGCGATTATTGAAGATTTCCAAAAAGACAAGAAAACAGAAAGACTATATTTATCATTCAGTAGTTTTTGTCAGGGATTAGGAGACTCAAAATTAGATCAAGTGACAGGAGCATTACAAGAAGTTGTTCGTGAAGTAGGCGGCACTTTTCCCCTTCTCGTTCCTTTTACAGCTTTAGGAACAGCAGCTTTAGAAGGAGTCAATAATATTCTCAAAACCATACTAGATGCGGAATTTAGACCTCAAGTAAAAACTGTAGAATTTGCTTTTTATCCTGGCGATCAGAACCGCCTTCCCAACATTGGGGAAGCTCCCTTACAGACAGGAGCATATGCCTTTTTCTTTGAAGAAGTTGAATTAGAATCCCTACAAATGGAACGGAATGGTACTATTACTTCAACTCGTAATGAACCAGTAAGTCCCTACATTGTTGTTAATATCAAAAAAGGAATTACCTTGGCACCGGGTCAAATTGAGAAACACTTGGCAACGGAAGTCTTGGAGACTTACAATAAATCTTATGGCAATCAACTCAATGCGGGAAATATATCTGGCAGTTATTTTAGTGCTTTAGAAGAACTAGGTAAAACAATACGCTTATCGACAGCTACACAACGATATTTTGAGTTGCGAGGAAAAGGAGACCAACTCACTGAAAGTGAAACACAACGCCTGCAATTCTTATATACTTACTTGAAAGAGAATTTAATCAGTTTTGATTAAACGATTAATCCTGCCATGAACCAGTTTCTTCAAGTAAAAGCTTGCCGTTTTTATAGACTCTTATTATACCACTTTCTGTGACAAAGTAACGATAACTTCCATTAATAAACTCGTAGCCGAGAAATTGACAGGGAGTAACCCTATCTGAACACAAACGATAAACAGTTCTCCCAGTAAGTTTAATGGATTCTGCGGTTCTTAAACTTGTTCCAGTGTAGGAGACATTGTTGCACACTACCTCTCCTTCAGGACAATTTCTAGTAATCTTGACAATAAAATTTCTCGTTTGTAAGGTTTCTGCAAAAGTTGTTTTGCCCCAAAACAAGCAGATAAACAATAAAAACAGAGTTCTCATCAAGAAATTTGGCTTAAACCTAACAAAAAATAATCCCATACTTTAATTCCATCGGGTAGCTTACTGGATTGTTCTGTCGATTTCTTGATCGCAGTGTCGTGAAGTGCTGTCAAAGTTGCTATTGCCATAAATAGACCTCTAAACTTATCTGCTGACAAAACAATGTTAATATATTTGGTTCTTCGTTGCTTGTGTGATAATTTTTGCTTATGGAATCGTGAAATGCTTATCGGGCAAGACTTTTAGGGCTATTTTGCGGAAGAAAGTATCAGTATAGACCTCGTTTCCACACAGAAACCAGAAGAGCCGGTCTGGTTTGATCGGGTGGATAACACGAACCGAAGAGCCAGTCTATTGTATGGATGCCCAAGGAGACAGACGGACAGGGGGAGAATCTGATTAACTTTCCCCAGGGGCTTTTGTTAAGTTACATTAAGCCCTAGAATAAAATCCCAGTGAGTTAGACGAAATTCGCTCGATCGCTCGGTCTTATCTGCTCCTAGCTGAGATAGAGAAAAGATAGCGCATCGAGAAACAGAAAAGTTTAGTTCTCAAGCTTTCGTCAATACTGCCCTGTCATCTATCTTGAGTTATAACCTAGTGTCCCAAACCCTACCTAAACCCTCCCTAAAAAGAGAATTTTTGCCATTTACCCTACAGGATGTCCGTCTAGCTATCCCGGCCCGTTGCTTCCAATCAAGCGTTTTTCGCTCTTTAGCCTACTTTTTTTTTGATATTGGCATTATTACCCTACTTTACTGGATAACTTACCAGATTAATCAAGCATGGTTCTTCCCCCTTTTTTGGTTTATGCAGGGAACCATGTTTTGGGCCTTATTTGTCGTCGGTCACGATTGCGGTCACGGTTCCTTTTCCCGTTATCGTTGGTTAAATAACCTAATCGGTCATCTCAGTCATACTCCCATTCTCGTACCTTTCCACGGTTGGCGCATCAGTCATCGCACCCATCACGCTAATACTGGCAATATCGACACCGATGAAAGTTGGTATCCCGTCACGGAAACCCAGTATAACAATATGGCTTGGTACGAAAAATTAGCTCGTTTTCAGCTAATTTTATTTGTTTACCCCCTTTATCTTTTCCGTCGTTCCCCTAATAAACAGGGGTCCCATTTTATGCCCGAAAGCCCCCTCTTTCGCCCCTCGGAACGGTGGCAGGTACTGACTAGCACCGTTTGCTGTACCTTTATGTTAGGTCTATTAATCGGGGTGGGTATTAGCCAAGGCTTTTGGTTTCTGTTTAACTACTACATCATGCCCTATATCGTCTTTGTGGTTTGGTTAGACTTGGTGACATTCCTACACCACACTGAAGATGATATTCCCTGGTATCGCGGTCAAGATTGGTACTTTCTCAAAGGGGCGCTTTCTACCATCGATCGCGATTATGGCATCTTTAATCCCATCCATCACCAAATTGGTACTCACGTCGCCCATCATATTTTTATCACTATTCCCCACTATCATCTCCAAGAAGCAACCGAGGCCATCCGTCCCGTCTTAGGAGACTATTATCGCGTCTCGAAAGAACCGATTTTCAAATCTCTCTGGCGGTCCTACCGCAATTGTCATTTTGTCAGTGACCAAGGCAGTAAGATTTTTTACCGCAAAAACTGATCCTATCTTAGCTATCAGGAGGAAACGGCAGCAAAATCTGCCTCCTCCTCTCACACCGAGAAGAGTTGCCAAAACTGGGGGTAAAGTCTTTGTCTTTATTTGGTTCAGTGGCAAGGGATGAAGCTGATGCAGTGAAATTGGCTAATGATTCGGTAGTAGTGCCGTAGCCCTCTTGCTTACCTGGTATGAATTGTGTAAAATATTTAGGGTCTGCTGAATAATGGTGAAACCCTTTTAAAATAAGGCTTTTGACCTGTTAAAATCCGATGTTCATGCTGCGAAAATCCGATTGGGACTCTCAAAAACCTTGCATTATCCCTCTCGTAGTACATAAATTGGTACAAAAAAAAGAGGGCAACAAAGCCTGAAACGACCAGCTACTGACTCCTGACTCCTGACTCCTGACTCCTAACCCCACCAACAAACTTTTTCAGCAAACCCTATTTAGGGTCTGCTGAATAAATTTGAAATTGCGTCTTCATCGGCCCGCGTCCTGTAGGGGCGAAGCATTCGGACAATAACCTATCGGTGAAAAGGTAGATTTTCTATCCGAATGCTTCGCCCGTACTTATTCAGCAAACCCTAATTACACATCTAAGCCACTACTCCGTCAGACTTCTGGTGTGAGGAAACAGTGAACTGAAAACTCAAATCCGATCCCTAATAGCTGTATCCCGTCTCCCGTCTCCTGTCTCGGAGTCTCGACTAGGAAATTAATTTTACACGACTACTTAATAATGTTCAAACTTCCTCTCTGGAACCCCGGCACTTGCCACTCCTTACCCACGACTATAAAATTAGCATCCATCTTGCGGGGGTATTACCCTGGTTAATACCCCCTATTTTGGTCTGGTATAGTGTTAAGCTTCTCCTGTGATTGATAAACCCTCTACCCAAACGTAGGGACAAACACCACTGGGAGTAATAACCGCTTCCGGTTCCAGATAAACAATCGATTTCAGCAGTGTTAAAATATCTCCAGCTACGGTAGCGGAATCGATGCTAATGCGCTCATTTTTGTTAACTAACCAACCATCAAACGGCAAAGAGAAGGAACCTTGTAGAGAATTAACTCCCGCATGAAGTGCCTGTAAACTATCAATTAAAACCACATTTTCTGCTGTTTCCAAAGAATAGCTTTTGGGTTGATTAACACTAGCAAAAACGTGATAAAAATGGGGACTAACCGTTACTTTTGACCCAATGTTACCGTTGCCAGTCGGTTCTGTATTCATCCGTTTAGCGGTAATCGTGCTATGGAGAAAATTACTCAAAATCCCCTCTTTAATTAATTCCACACGACGGGTGGGAGTGCCTTCACTATCAAAAGTTTCTGCGGAAACATTAGCTGGATGGAGGGCATCATCACACAAATTTAAGGCAGTAGCGGCGATTTGTGTTCCTAGGGATTCAGGAGTAGAAAGACTCTGTTTATCAAGGACATTTTGGGCATTAAACAGATTAGAAAATGCTCCCATTAGACTCAAAAAGGCCCGGGGGGCAAAAACCACTAAATATTTACCCGTGGTAATCGGTTGATAGTCCAGATGGCTAACAGTTTTGGTAATCGCTTCCTCGATGCAACCATCGATATCTAATTTTTCCAGGCCCGGACTAACCCGAAAAGCACCAGCGCTGCGGGGTTTTTTGCCTTCCTGTTCGGTTTTGGTGTATAAATACACACTGGCATAACTACGCGCTTCCTGACGCATTGCCCCGTCGCTATTGAGATAAAAACGTCTGACCTGCTGTTGTCCCAAACCGTTATAGGGAACACTGGCAATAGCCGGATGGGCCGCTAGTAGGGATTTTTCGGCGGCTAATAACTTATCGACGAGAGTGGATACAGCTGCTTGATTAGACATTTCGCTGGCCACTTCTGTGGTAGGTGCGGTGGCGGCAGGACTAAAATCGGGGACATTTTCCTTAACACCAAAAAAGCTGGCTTCTTGGGCGGTTTTCAGGGCTAATTGCAGTCCCACCGGGTCCACATCGGTGGTCGAGGTGACACCGACTTGATTATCCCGATTCCAGACGCGAACGATAACGCTGGAACGATTGGAAGCTTGTACCTGTTTGGGTTCCCCTTGAAACACATCCACATCGGTTTCATCGACCGAGGAACCATAGATGTCGTATTTAGCAATTCCTAAAGCTTGGGCGCTAGAATTAGCGATTTGGGCGATATCTTCAACTTTTGGCATAGATTTTTTTTGGTGTTGGAGGATAGTGATAGGGAAGTGGGGGAATGGGGGAATGGGGAAATTTCCAATAAAATCCCAACATTCAACATCTTCTAACTGATAACTGAAGAGAGATTGGGCCAAGTGGTGACAATAAAGACGATAACGGCGGCCGTGGCCAGCATAGCTTTGGCAACGTGACCGATAACCGTGCCGACGACGATACCGACACAGACTTTTAGGGATTGTTGCAAACGGGGGGTTAATTCCAAATCGCGACGATAGGCGTATTCTCCGACAAAAGCCCCGACCACAGGACCGATAAATAGGCCGATAATTGGGCCGCCAATGGGTAAAGCGGGTAAAAGTCCGAATATTCCCGCTAATAAACCCACTACTAACCCGATTTGACTCCAATTGCTCGCCCCAACTTTTTGCGCACCGAGATAACTAGCGAGGAATTCCACCCCCAGACTGAGGAGAAGGATAACAAAGGCCACGGTTAAAGCGACCCCCATCCCCGCGAATTTGGTCACAAAACCCCACACCAGCATGGCGATTAAAATCAAACTCATGCCGGGGATAGCGGGCAGCAGTTCGCCAATTATCCCCACTATCATGATGGCGATGAGGAAATAGTAGAGAATTACTAAAGCCATGATTAACGACCGCCAACGGTAATAGAATCGACTTTTAAATGGGGTTGACCAACGGTGACATAAACGCTACCACTGACGGAACCGCAAAAACCGGCCGCTAGACCTAAATCTTGGGAACACATAGAGATTTTATTCATAATCTCCTTAGCTGAACCGATTAAAGTCGCGCCTTTTAGGGGTTTAGTCAGATTGCCGTTTTCGATAAGATAAGCTTCCTCGACAGCGAAATTAAATTCCCCGGTCGCCCCCACACTACCACCGCCCATTTTTTTGCAATAAATGCCTTTATCGATGGAATTAAAGAGATTATCGAGGGTATATTCCCCAGGTGCGATGTAGGTATTCCGCATCCGACTAGCGGCCGCATAGGTGTAGTTTTGACGGCGACCGCTACCTGTGCGCGGATGGCCGGTTTTAATTGAACCGGTGCGATCGGCAATGAAGTTTTTTAGGATACCATTTTCAATTAGGAGAGTACGCTGGGCCGGCATTCCCTCATCGTCCATATCGATAGTACCGAAAGCTTTATCGGATAATCCTTCGTCCCAAGCTGTCAGGTTTTCGTGGGCGATTTTTTCGCCTTTTTTATCGAGAAAGGGCGTGGTTTTTTGTTCGATTTGCGTAGTTTCTAGCAAATGGCCACAAGCTTCGTGGAAGATAACGCCGCCAAATTCATTGGCCATGACGATGGGATAACTGCCGGATTCTACATAGTCAGCGTAAAGCATTTTACCCGCCGATTCGGCCACTTCTGCCGCCGATTCCTCGGCATTCCAAGTCCGCAGAAAATCGGGATTACTGGTACTACCCACCCGTTTACCAATGCTAGAACGATTAGTCCCATCGGCACAGAGGAGATTATAGCCCACCGATTGGGTGAGGCGAATATCCCGGGCAAAAGTGCCATCACTAGCGGCAACTAAAATTTCTTGCCAATCGCGAAAATAAGCGGCGCGACGAGATTGGACGTGAGAGGCTTTCTGATTGAGTTGAACGTTAGCAGTTAGGAGAATATCACCCATTTCTCGCAAAGAACTGCAATTATTCAGCCAAATATCTTTATTTTTGACCGTGGCATAATCCCGGAACATTTCCAGATTGATTTCGGGAATATATGCGTTAGGACTGGGTAGGTTTAAACCCAGAATCGATAAACCTTTTTCTAGGGCATTTTTTAAGCCTTGGAAGCTTAAATCGTTGGTACTGACATAACAATCAGCTTTACCGCGAAAAAGGCGGATTCCTGCCCCTGTAGATAGTTTCGGTGAGAGACTGGTGATGCTGTCATCTTCGGCTAAACAACTGATATAGTTGACTCTTTCGAGGAAAAATTCGATAAAAGTTGCCCCGGCAGCCCGTCCCAGTCCCAGAAGAGTGGACAAAGGGGCCGCCCAAGAGCTATCAAAGCGCTCCAGACTAGGATTATATTTCAGGGTGGGGAGTTCTTTGGAGATGAGTAGAGTGGGTGACATAAAGCTCGTTTATCAGTTAATCTGCTGGTTTCTAGTCTAACAGCTATCAGTTTTTTCCGTCTGGGGGTGCGTTAGCGCGGCCCAACCCTGCTAAATTTTTCTCCTTCATATCTCTTAATAAAAACCTTGATTCGATCGCTGATCACCCGCAAGATTAAAGAAAGAGCGACTCAGGATAAAAATAATGGCCACAGCGACACAATTCTTAAACATTTCTGACTTGACAAAAGATGATTATTGTGTATTCGGTTTAGCGATTTGTTTTCTCAAACAGGAGGGAGAATTAGAAAAAGTGGCGGTGTTAGAACCGATTCCCTCGGCAGCTCTAGAGGCAATTGTCAAAGGGATTCCCACTTCCTACGAATTTGCCCGCGCCATGGCTTTGGGAGAGGTTTTTCAGGACGATAATCCTCAAATACCCAGTAATTTCCCCGATAATGCCCAATTATGCGAGAATTTTGTCGAAAGGGCGATTGCGGCCACTCGCACCTATAAAAATCAACCCCACCTGCAAGGGTTAATCCCCTTGGGCAGCCAAAAAGACGATTTAAACTTTTCCCTAGAGAAAAAACGCATCTTGAATGCTGTTCATGTGGTGCGGACGGAGGATAACGTCAAACAACATTCTCACACCCATAAGGTTTTGTAATCAAGGTTAGTTCGGATTAGGGAAATTTGGCAGTTTTCCCTAACCCGAACTCAGGTTATAGTAGTTATCTTAAGGGTGAAGTGTAAAGTTGGGATTTTGAGGAGTCGATGCCCAATTAAGTAGGGAGGCACAATTATTTGTAGGATGGGTTAGCGGTAGCGTAACCCATGCGGGCGTTGGGTTTCATACTTCAACCCAACCTACGTTCATCTAAAAAGATTATAATTTGTTTTCTCAATTTAGGATTAGTAAACCATGGCAAGTATAGAAACAGTATTAAGAGAGTTGAGCGTTGCTTACGGTATATATATAGTAAAAAATGAAATTCCCAAGACAGAGGATCCACAAAAATTTATAGAAATATGTAAAAAAGCAATTGTTAAGGATGATATAAATGAATCACAGTATGATTCAATAAAAGGATTACCTTCTTTTACTAATGCTCGCACTCAAATAATAAATAATGGAATGAAACTAGCTAAAATCATTTGTTCCCACGATGAATTTAACAAGATTTCTGCAAAACCAGAAATTAAATGGGTTGGCAATAGTCAAAAAAATGAGTTAATAGATATAACTGTTGATAATTTTGAGTTTTCTTTGAAAGAAAAGAGCAATATACTTAATAATATGGGGTTATATCAATTGATTAATCTTTTAACTGATGATACTCAAAAAAGAGGAATACATATATTTCAGACTTATGCCAAAGATGAATACAATCAATGGTTCGTTTTTACCTGGGGAAAACTTTTAGAATATCTAGATCAACATGGTGATTGGCATTATGTTAATGAAAAGAAGGGAGCTAGATCACAAATAACTAAAAACAATAATGATGAAATAAAATTTAACTATTCTGATCCTGTTGAAAACAAATCAGCAACCCTACCTTGTAATCCCCAATTAACTTATGATACCTATGAAAAAGAGACCACTGCTACCATAAGAGAAAAAACTTTATCAAAATGGATTTCTCAAGAATTGAGAAATCAAGACGATTATCTACAATTAAAAGCAAAGTGTTCTGAACAGGCAGGAAAAAGTCTTGTCAATTATTTAAAAAATCATTTATCTCCGAATTTATCAAATCTTAAAAAGTTATTGCAGATATTAGATCGTCAATATTATTATGCTAAAACCAATGATAGTAAACAAGAAATTTATAAAGTTCCTTCGGAAAAAGAATTTAATTCGATAATCAAAATCAGTAAAATTGATTATGAGGTTCCCAAATCTCAACTTAATATTATTACTACCATAGAAAACACCGAGACAGGTGATATTCTTCAATTGAGAAATGAATTAAGATACTCTCATGGACAATTTAATGGCATACCAGAAGCTAAGTTATATATCCATAATTCTCTTAATCAAGAGAGTTTATCTAAAATTTATAAACCTATTTATCCAACCCGATGAAGTATTATATAGTTATCATTATTAACTATATACTTTAGAAAGCAAAGCACGGATTTTTACTGCAATTCCATCAGTAAATTGTCTTTAGTAGCTGAATAAATATCTTCAAACAAATAATCCCATTGATGTTCTAGGTGTCTAGCAATGTGGTAAGCAAGCAAAGGTGGGACAGCATTACCAATTAATTTGTAACCATCCGTAGCCGAAAGTGAATATTTTTCATCTCCCTTATTTTGTGGACGCACAAATTGAAAATCATCGGGAAAAGTCTGTATTCTCGCACATTCCCGCACAGTTAAACGTCTCATTTTTAACCCTGCTTCTAACTCATTAACTATCTTTCCCCCTAATTCTAAAGATAATCTCCTAAATTCAATATTACCGTGATGTTCCGAGCGAATAGTCGGACCTAAACCCTGTAAATTAACCTCGATTTGTCCCTGAGTTTTACCATAATGTTTAGCTTTTGAATAGCTTTTTTGTGAGAGGTCAAATAACTCATCTTCTGGTTCTTCTAAACCTGATAATATCTGACCCACTGTACTGTAAGTTTTAAGAGGATATATTGACTCAAACAGATTTAATTGATGCTTAATAACTTTATGGGTTGGATGCGGAAAAATATCATGATTTTCTAGATGTCCTATCGCTGTCGCTTTTAAATAGGTTTTATTTAAACCGATAAAGATAATTCTTTCCCTGGTTTGGGGAATTCCATAATCGGGAGCAAAGAGAAGTTTAGGGATAACTATATATCCATCTTTACCAATGGCACTAAAATCATCTTCAATTATATCTTTAACATTAGCCAAAGAGATTAAACCTTTGACATTTTCAGCAATAAAAACTTTGGGTAAGGTTAATTCAATAACTCTCTTCATCCAATAATAGAGTTTCCCCCGATTATCCTGAAAACTATCTTCACTCTCGTCTAGTAGTTTACCCGTGTGACTTTTGTGAGAATTAAACCCCTTTCTTTTTCCTGAAACACTAAAATCTTGACAGGGAAAACCTCCCGTTACTACATCGATATTACTGGGAAACTGAAACTCTCCTTTTTCTGCTTGTTTGACTAAATCTACAATACTCCCCAAGTGAAATACATTCTTTTTACCCCTTTTTTCAAAGTAGGGAATCCAAGCATTATGGGCAGCTTTAGTTATATCATTAGCAAAGACAGTTTCAAAAGTAGTGCGCGGTAGTTTTAGCCATGGTTCCCGTCTTTCTACTATCCAATCTCGATGAATATTTTCATTAACACAGTCTTGGTGTACCCAAAAACCTCCCTCCAATCCTAAGTCCATTCCCCCGCAGCCAGAAAATAGGGATAAAACTCGCTTTTGTTGCCTATTCATCACTATTGATTAAATGAGTAATTTAATAATATCACACTGATAATCAACTCGATCGAAAGGGATTAATTAAAGTTAGTTGATTGGATATTATTAACCCATCCTGCATATCTTCAGAGTAAAGAAGACTAGCATCGGTTGCTAAGGCACTAGCTACAATTAAACTATCCCAAAAAGAAAAACTGTATTGAGTGCGGAGTTCAGAGGCTCTTAAAATAATATTGCGATCAAGTTGAATAACAAGACATCCATCGTAAAATTCTTGAATAATTTGTCTAATTTGAACTTCACTTATTTTAGCTTTTTTGGATAAAACAGCGCAAACTTCATTAATAATTTGCGTACTGATTAAGATATTTTCCCTGCTAGTTAAAGCGGCCGCTAGATTGCGTTTTCGCCTTTCTGCAGCATCGTTACACTCTGGGTCTATTAAAAGACGGTATAGCCAGATATTAGAATCACAAAAATAAAGAGAATTGGTCATAATTATAGCTGATGAATTTCTTCCCGATTTAATTTACGAATACCTTTAACAGCAACGGGATTTTGAGTTAATTGGGCAATGATTCCAGTGGTTGACACTTTTTTATTTTGTTTGATCACAATAACTTGAACTTCGCTGTCTTCCTTCAAGTCCTGTTGGTATTCTTCGGGAATTTCGATGATACCTTGTTTGATTTTGGCTTTAAATTCCACTGCATTTAACATATTGTTGCTCTCGATCGACTGTCTATTAAGATTAATTATAGCCCTCTTCTGTCAGTGGGAAGTGGTAAGTATGGCTGTACCGTTGACTGTATCTAGAGTAGTTTATTGGTTTTACATTGCTTTAGCTCAAGCTCTGTAAGACTTTTAGGCATAGCTACTATATTTATAGGGGGGAAGTTCAGAAATAAGGCAAATTCGTAAATCAGAATATTTTCATGGGCGGCGATAATCTGCTTAACCCGAACTCAGGCAATGTTAAGATTTATTTTGCTAACTACTTTTTGGCTATTCTTTGCTGTATAATGGCGGCATTCGTATCTAATAGAATATACAAGGTTCTCTCCACTCTTGCCTGTTCCATAAGTTGTTCCCTGACATAATCTAGATGTTTCCATCTCTAGGGCTGGGTGGAGAGGCGGTAATGCGTCCTCAATTCTTTACCTTTAATCAGTCGCAAGATTAAGGTAAAGTGGCCTTGAGCCAATTTAATTTTTTGATTGTTCCGGCTCTTCGGTTTGTGTAGCGATTTTTGTCAATTGTTTTTTATCTAGAGCGAACTAATCAATTAAGTCTCTTGCCAGATAAGGATTTAGTCGATTTATGCCCCCCTATCGAACCATAACAAGTAACGAAGAGCCATTGTTCCCTAGCTTTCGTTCCCCTGAAATACAGTTAATTAGGACATAAGAAAGACAATGAACCCGATTTTTTCCGATATATTTGACGGCAATCTCTTAGACAATAACATAACTAACGGTACTGGCCTCGCCGATAATATCGTTCTTGATAACGGTAATGACACTTCTGACGGTGGTGCTGGTGATGATCTAATGTATGGTAATGGGGGCAGCGATAGCCTTCTAGGTAATGCGGGCAGCGACAATATTCAAGGTGGTTCAGGTAATGACACCCTCGATGGTGGGGCTAATAACGACACCCTTGATGGTGGGGCCGATAACGACACTTACCTCTTCGACACGGATCTGGTCTTGGGTAGCGATCGCCTAATTGATGCCTCTGGAATCGATACCCTCAACTTTGCGGCGACCACAACTAAAACCATCAACCTCAATCTCGGCAGTACCGCCGCCCAAACCGTCACCGCCGGAAATCTCACTCTCACCCTAGCTAGTGCCACTGCCTTTGAAAATGTCATTGGTGGTAGCCTCAATGACACGATTGTGGGCAATACTCTGGCTAATTCTCTCACCGGTGGGGCTGGTAA
>NZ_SFBV01000333.1:0-4796 GCF_007095585.1 Microcystis sp. M_OC_Ca_00000000_C217Col | reverse complement strand
TCTGCTATTCTAAGTCTACAGAAATGTTAGGATACTCTATTCGTTTATTAATTCATTATCTGAAGTTTCAAGAAGTGCCTATTCCTTACTGATTCATAGCTTAATTCAGCAACGCCCAGGTTAGCTGGGAGAACTAAATCGATACTGCGATCGTTATCAAAACCGTAGAGGGTATCTTGTGTTATTTTGAATCCATGAGAAATATAGGGGCCGAGAACGGGAGAGAGGATAAATTCAAAGACTAAATTATTGTTTTTTTTATTTCCGCGGACGCGAAGAGGAGCATGGAGATATCTAAATTCAAAAATCGCTCTATCTAACTGTAACTGCCACATATCCAAGCGCATCGGCCCCTCGGCTAACTGCATCACCCGGAATTCTTGTTTTGGATCTACCACTGCCTCCAATTCCTCAGAACTTTGAAAGTTATAGAAAACAAGATTAGAATTCTCCACCTCTGACATCACTCAATACCCGATATAATCCCGATTAATTCCCAAAAACGATCGCTTTAATAGACACTTAATTTTACCACTGACCACTGCGCTTACACCAGATACAGGGGTTAAGAGAGAAAAATTTCTGAGTGCCACCCTCCCCAACGAAGTTTTTGATAAGTTCTGCTGGTATTACCGGGTTATTCTCCTCACAGGGAGAAAATTGATAGATTTCTGGTTAGTGTATCACAAGCTCAAGAAAAGGATAGCCAAATGCTTGCAGCTACCCTGTGCTGAGAGCATGGACTGGATAATTAGTTCTCTTGTACTTAATTTATTTGGCAATTTTCTAGCCATTGTTCTAAATCTTGTAGTGACTGAAAATCTAACAAAGCTTCGCCTAAGTTTTCTAACTGTTCTAGGGAAAGACTGCGTATCTTCGGGGATAATTCCGGTGAAATGCCACCTATACGGCGATTTAATTGACGTAAAACGAGGTTAGCTTCTCCCTCTTGTAAACCTTCCGACCAGATTTCTTGATAGATAACAGATTCTTTCATGATGTCTTTCCTCAATAATCGTTGAATGATGTCTTTGTTTAATACTAACCCGGCTAGAATGGCGGTAGATGCGGCCAGATTGCTTTGTTCTCGACTATCGCTGATTTGCTCGATTTCTTGGGCAATTTGCCCCAGTAAGTTTTCTGGTTTCTCAGCTTGAGCGAGTATAGCGAAGGGAAATAGCCCTGGCGCTTGTAATAAGGTTTCTGAGGGTTGTTCCCAGAGTCTAATCACTTCAAATTGATGATAGGTTTTCCCTTGTTGATAGTCATTTTGTCGGACTTGGGGGGAGTTACTTTTCCTCAGATAAATCACCACTTGATGGATGGGTTTATGGGGATAGCGTCGATAGAGTCTGGTGGCATAATCGAGCATTCTATAGGGAATGTCTTCTTTAGGGTCAGTTTGGAACTCGATATGTAAGATTAATTCTTCTGACTCCAAAAAGATTAACGTATCGGCTCTAATCGGTTCTAGGGATAATTCTGAGGGTTTAATTTCCGTTAAGTCTAAGGGTTTTCCTAGTAACCAAGTGGCTAAGTCTCTGGAATATTCAAGGGCGATAAATTTACAGGTGGAATCATACATTTTCAATTCAAATACAGGTCAAGCCTGACCTGTATTTTAACAAAATTAAACCCCTATCCCCAAAAATAACCAAAGGAGGGGTTTTACCCCTCCTAAAGACCAAGATATACTCAAAACTATCCTCAATGGGGATTTTATGCTTGGCGCTTACGAGAAGCAGCACCTAACCCCCAAAGATGATCGCTTCAAAAATCTCGTAGCGTTCCTTGCCGATGCGAATAATATAGATATCGTCTTGTTTCGAGGCGCTAAACGCTCCAGGAGCTGCCTGACTGGTATCTGCACCGATCGCTTTTCCCTTTTCAAAGAAAATGATACGCTTGCGACCATCGGGTTTGGTAACAGTGACATCCGCGCTACCGTTGCCCCGACGAGTGACACCAAAGGGACAAGATCCCGCCGGTTTTCCATCGCCCATCGAACAGGTAACATTACCCGTAGCATGGTAATTTGTCCCCGGTACTTTGGCATCGCTTTGGTTGTAATTATTGGAAATAAAGATTTTTAGGCGATAATTAGCCACTTCATTATTCCGGGCCGAGTTGCGAGTCAAACCCACTTGGATCGTATAATCGCCGTCCGCCGGTAGGATTCCCTCGTGGGCATTACCGACATTGTTCCCGATAACCATCGCCGCGTCTTTGCCCGGGACTTTTCCCGGTGCGAAAATATTGAAAGAAGCGCCCCCGTTATCACTCAAGAGGCTAACCGACATATTTTGTCCAGCATTGGCGCGAATTAGGTATTGAACGACTTGTTCTCCCTTGATTTTGCCTTGAATAGTGGTTCCTTCGGTTCCGGCTTTGAATTGCACTCGTTCTTTACGGATTTCGCTGAAAGCGGGGGAAGGCAGAATAACCGGGGTGGTGATTAAGGTGGCCAGTAAAAAAGCGGAAAAGAGTTTACGCATGATTTAAGTTTTTTCCCAAGTTAATTAGATGTTTTACAGCGATCGCTAGATTTGTTGACAATTGTACTATAACGTCCGTCTAGTTTTTTTCCGAACGGGCCGATTTCGCTTTTTCTAGGGTGTCTTGACAGTTGATTTTGGCGAATTCTTCGATTTGTTCTGGTTTCAAATTAAAATCTGAACCCGCTCTTGCTTTAATTTGTTTTAAGAGTTGATCGGTTTCCGATTGGGTTAGTAAACCCGCTTGTTTTCCCGTTTCCGTGGCGACACAAACACCGTAGGTTACACCACCTGTGAATCCGAGGGTTCCCAAGAATTTCCCTCCTAGAAACAATCCGATACCCGCACCGATAACACCCGTAGTAATAGCAATTAACAACACATAAACGGGTTTCATGCTTTTTTGATCTCCTCCAATGAAGACTAAGTGAGCGTGTTATTACATAGCGCCTTCGTCCACTTTGGAATAGGGTAGGTTTTTGATAAATTTGACGATCTGGTTGCCGTTGCGGTTAAAGGAACATTGGAAGGTATTGACCATTTTATCCGTCTCGTAAGTGCCATTCACTGCGTGAGTGCCGTCGGTGCGTTGTCCTTCGTATTTGACAACGATATTACCCGGCGAGGTTTTATAAGCATTAGCGGCGCGAGATTTGCAGGCCGACAACATGGTAGCAGTATTCGCGGCATAAACTGGTAAAGTAGCGACGAGGGCGATTCCGGTGGCGATGGCGCTGAATTTTATAGACTCGAACATGATTGATTTTCTTACAGAGTAAGAGGGGCGATAATCTCTAGGATGCGTTCAAGATTTTTCGATAACTACCTAATCGTTACCGAGAAGGTGAAAGGAACGGTATGATTGCCGTCTTTCGCTTCTCCCATGAGATAGACACGAATGGTATAGTCGCCATCTTTGGGGAGTTTAATTTTAGCCATGGCGTTGGGTCCTTGGGCAGAACTGTTATAAATCGCTACATTATTACTACCCGGCGGCAGGATATTAAAAAATACACTATGCTTGTCTTCTGGGTTGCCTGTCCCATCATCAGCAAGAGAAACCATCAGGGTTTGACCTTTTCTCGCTCTTAAGACAAAATCTCGGTATTCACGCCCTGTAATTGTCCCGTTGAGGGCGGCCATATCACTGCCCCGTTCAAAGTTCACTCTACCGCTTAACTGCGCTTGTAGAGGGGCGGTTAAACCCAAACCAAGGGATAAAGCGATCGCTACGGAAGCTAAAACGTTTCGAGGGGAAATAAGCGGAAAATGTTTCATGTTTATTTTTTGGGAAAGAGACTAGGGAGTAAAAATAATTTCGTCTCCCTAGTCGGGTAAATTGTCAAGGGGTTACGGAATTTTTAGCGGCGGAAAATCCTTTTATCCCTTGCGCTTGCGAGCTAATGCCCCTAAAGCACCCACTGTTACTAAACCTAAGATAGTACCCGGTTCAGGAACGGAAGTAGCGCGAGTAAATGTCAGTGTTGAATTATTTGAGTCTAAAACTCCACTTGAAGCATCAGCAACCCCGTTTGTACCGAATAGAGTTCCGAGAGGAGAATTTAATCCAAATGCATTTGCATTTGGAGAACCCGTTACAACAAATTGACTACGAGCGAATTGAGTACCAGACAGAATGATATTACCACCCACAACATTAAAAGCATTAGGACCCAGTGATGGGAATGTACCAATAACCGGTAGCGTGTATCCTAAAGCGGCAGGAGCGGAGGTGACGGAAAGAGCGGTAGCCGCGTATATCCCATCCGTGGTTAGTGCCGCGTCCGGCAACTCTATTGTCCCAGAAACTGTACCACTAACCGGGCCATCCACATTCGAGAAAGAAAAGCCAAAAGTAGCGGCGCTCGCACCAGATACAGGAGCGAGTAAAGATAGACCGATAAGGGCGACCCGACCACCGATCGATTTTTTGATAAGTGTTGATAATGTCATAGGTTTAAACTCCTCACAGAAAGGAATAAAGATAAACAGTCGTCAATATAGGGGAGTTTACGGAAAAGGTGATATCCGAAAATTCCTTATTTTTTTTGACCCCTTCCCGTTTTCTTAATACTTTTTTAAGAATTGGCTGAAGGCATTACCCTGAGAGGCTTGGAAAAATAGGAGTTCGGGCGATTCAGTTGAAGGGGCGCACCGCTACGCCGCTCCCTGCGGGATCCCCCCTAAGCGTACAGGAGAGCGAAGATGAATGTTTCAGTGAATTAACACCTGTCCCAAAAATGACTGGTAATTTGGTAGTACAATTATAGTAATCAGTAAAATAAGGAGGATTAAAGTAAA
>NZ_SFBV01000332.1:0-5498 GCF_007095585.1 Microcystis sp. M_OC_Ca_00000000_C217Col | reverse complement strand
CTGCTATTCTAAGTCTACAGAAATGTTAGGATACTCTATTCGTTTATTAATTCATTATCTGAAGTTTCAAGAAGTGCCTATTCCTTACTGATTCATAGCTTAATTCAGCAACGCCAAAATTTTTTCATCGGGACTGACTCCTTACCCCACAGTTAACTTTACTTTTTTCCAACTACTTATCAGTACCCCAAAAATTAATATAGGAGCTGCTGAAAAAGTTTGTTGGTGGAGGCAGGGTGTGGGGTGTGGGGTGTGGGGTGTGGGGTGTAGGGTTTTACCGATTTTGAGATAGTCAGTTATCTAATTTTCAGGGAAAAAGTCCAGGAATTTTACCCCCGATCACTCCAATGGTCAGCACTTTTTGAGGGGAAAAAAGTCTAAAAGCCTTATCCAAAAAGGTTTTTAGATTTATTCAGCAAACCCTAGTTATTAACCGCTGATTCTAACATAGTAATTGTTCCCCGATTAGCATCAAATTCTACCTCAATACCGATGGGAATAGTTTCAATAATCTCCAAATGTCCGATCATTAAACCTAAACAAGCGGGAATTTTTAAGGGTTGAATATATTCTCGGATCACTTCTTCTAAAGTCAGGGAACCATAGTCACTATCGGCGCTACAGTTGCTACATTGACCGAAGATAAACCCAGATAAATTATCGAAAATTCCCGCTAATTTTAATTGATTTAACAGGCGGTCAATTTCATAAACATCTTCACCAATATCTTCTAAAAATAGTATAGCTCCGTTAAAATTAGGTAGATAGGGAGAGCCAACTATTGAGGCTAAAGTGGTTAAATTACCACCGATTAATTTACCTTTTGCTTGACCTTTAGTAATAGTTTGAATGCGATTTTTTACCTGCATTAAACGATTAGCATCATCGGGATCGGGAAGATTTCTAAAAGTCAACTTTTCCCCAGAAAATAAAACCCGTCGAAAGCTTTCAGTTTGAGCGCTGCGCCAACTAGAAAAGCCATTAGGAGCATGGAAAGTAACTAAACCAGTTTTGGCATAAATAGCCAACAATAAAGAGGTTATATCACTAAAACCACAGATAATTTTCGGATGACGACGAATTAAATCGTAGTCGAGATAAGGCAATAAACGAGAGCTTCCCCAACCGCCGCGAATTGGTAAAATTAAGGCAATATTATCATCGGCAAAAAATCGATTTATATCCGAGGCTCGCTCCCTATCTTTACCAGCTAGATAACCATAACGATCTAAAGCGTATTGACCAACTTTTGGGACTAATTTTAAAGCTTTAACTGCTTCGATAACTATATTTAAATCATCTTCTTTAAAAGTTGCCCCCGCCGGACTAATAATACCCACTCCGTCCCCCGGTTGTAGATGTGGCGGTTTAATTAGAGGAAAATTATTACTAACAACTTTTCTAGGAATTAGGGAAAAACTAACAGCAGTTAGGGCGGAATTAATGAAAAATTGACGGCGCTTCATTCTGATAGTTTTTAGAGAAATTGCCAGGGAAATAAGAATTTAAGTAGGTAGGCGTTAAAAATTATCAGATGCCCCCTTATTAAGGGGGGATCGAGGGAAAAAAAAGTTTTCACAATTGCCCCAGCTAAGAGGACAATTAATGCCCAAACCTGATATTTTTGGTTTCCTTCTAATGAGTTTAGTCGATTTTCTATTCCCTCAACTTTTCCCGTTAACACCGCTTGTCCTACCTTTAAATCCGTCACATCTTTTTGTAACGAATCGATTTTTCCCTCCATCCGCATCAAGATAGTTTCTAGGGAATAAGTAACCGTTTCCTGAGATTGATTCATTTGTTCAAGACCTTTTAGTTAATTTTTGCCCTAGAAAAGCCATTATGCTTCCGATTTTGCCATATCGCGAATGATATCGCCGCGGGTGATAATACCAATTACTTTGTGGGTTTCTTCCTCAATCACCGGTAAACGACGCACATGACGATCATACATTAACGAGGCCGCTTCTTTCAAAGGGCGATCAGCCGTGATACTAATAGGTTTATCGGTCATTACTTCCCCCACGGTTTGACCGAGAGCTTTATGGAGTAATTTCTCGTGACGGCTAGGATTTTGTAGATAGATGACGCTATCGAGGAGCATAATGTAAGGAGGAGCTTCTACTCCCGTTTCCTGCCACATAAGGTCAGTTTCGGAGATAACCCCAATCAGTCGCATATTGTCATCCACCACGGGTAAACCGCTAAACCGCTTTTCGGCCAAAATCTTCACTGCTTCGGACAGAGAAGTGTTAGCGGTGACGGTGATGGGATTGGGAGTCATGATATCGGCAACTGTTTTCGTCATCTTAGCGACCTGCGACAATAATGCTTTCTCTCTCCATCTTATCATTAGGGTAATCAGTCGCCGCTTAATTATGACTATTCTTCAATCTTTGGCTGAGAAAATGGTATAACATAAAAAGGAAATGGGATATTAATTTAGTTAGTTGACAAGGAAAAAGAAAAATGATCGCTCAACCTCAATACCCAGAAAGAATGACCCCGGAAGAGTATCTAGAATGGGAAGCTACACAGGAATTGCGCCATGAATACATTGATGGGGAAATTATCGCCATGACTGGGGGTAGTCTGCCCCATAATGATATTACCTTGAATTTTTACACTGCTTTAAGATTTCATCTCCGTCCGCGAGGCTGTCGAGTCAATGTATCTGATGCGAAAGTACAAGCTAATAATAGTCGTTATTTTTATCCCGATTTGGTGATTAGTTGCGATTTTAGGGATAGACAATCTCGTAATTTTATTCAACATCCACAAGTGATTATTGAAGTGCTTTCCCCCAGCACAGGAAACTATGATCGCACTAAAAAGTTACAATATTATCGTCAGATTCCTAGTTTACAAGAATACGTTTTAGTCGATCCTGAATCGATCAGTGTTGAGGTTTATCGTCGCGGTGAAGATAAAATTTGGTTTTACTGCGCTTATAGTCAAGGGGAAGAAATTATTCTATCTAGTCTCGATTTTCACTGTGCGATCGAGTTAATCTATGAAGGGATAAGTTTCGATTAAAGAAAGTTTACAAAAATGTCAAACATTCCTAGACTTAAAATAAATACGTCCCGATTGTTTCGATAAATTCTATGTTACCGCCCCTATTAGTTCTTGATCCCTTGTTAGAAAACTGGTTACGAGAAGATCTCGGTAGAGGCGATCGCACCACCCAAGCAATTTTCTTCGGTCATGCTAAAATCGGTCAAGCTAGTTGGATTGCCAAGGAAGCGGGAGTTATTGCTGGTTTACCCGTAGCTGAAAGAGTTTTTCAACTACTTAACCCCACTATTCACTTTACCCCCACCGTTGCCGAGGGGGAATTCTGCCCCAAGTCTAAAGTTATTGCCGAGATAGAAGGTTCCTTCGATGCGTTGTTAATCGGGGAAAGAGTCGCTTTAAATCTTGCCATGCGCTTGAGTGGGATTGCTAGTGAAACTCGCAAATATGTGGAGAAAATTGCCGATTTATCGACAAGATTGGTGGATACTCGCAAAACTACCCCCGGATTGCGAATTTTAGAAAAATATGCCTCCGGTATCGGTGGCGCTATTAACCATCGTTTGGGGTTAGATGATGCAATTATGATTAAAGATAATCATATTCAAGCAGCCGGCAGCATCGAGGAAGCAGTGCTTCGTGTACGGCAAAATATGCCCTATCCTCTCACAATTGAGGTAGAAACCAGTCAATTAGAAGAAGTGAATCAAGCTCTGCAGCAGCAGGTAGAGATCATTATGTTAGATAATATGGATTTAGAGATGATGCAAACTGCTGTGGAGATGATCCGCAATTTTAATAGTAAAACCAAAATAGAAGCATCGGGAAATATTACCCTCGATCGCATTCGCAACGTTGCCGAAACAGGAGTAGATTATATTTCTACTAGCGCCCCGATTACCCGTTCTACTTGGTTAGATATCAGTATGAGAATTGATTAAAAGGCTATATCAGTTATCAGTTATCAGTTATCAGTTATCAGTTATCAGTTATCAGTTATCAGTGAACTTAAAACGGTTCTTCGGTTTGTGTTATGCAATAGACGGGGGTTATAAGGGATGAAACCCTTATAGAGAAACATCTTAGGCAATTTTTGTCAATTGTTTTTGATCTAGAACGAACTAATCAATTAAGTCTCTTGCCAGATAAGGATTTAGTGGATTTATGCCACCCGATCAAACTATATCAAGTAACTAAGAACCCTTAAAACTCAAATCTGATCGGTGATCACTGATAACTGATCACTGATCACTGATCACTGACTCCTATCTATTCTAACCTCGATCGCATCGCCAATATTTAGGTGTAATTGCTTTTGGGCGCTCCCACTATTGACGGCAATTTCTAACCCCCCGTGACTACCGATAAAAGCGACTATTTCCCCCCAAGGAACATCACTGTAGGTGTTTTTTGTGGGGATAATTTTTTGTCCTAACTGCACTGACCAATTTTTTCCTTCTAGGAGATAATCGGGAATATTGCTGATTAAATTGCCGAAAATGTCAATATATTGAATTTGACCCCTGATTTTATCTTCCTCGATTTGCGGAACAGCGATCGCTAATTGTTGCAAGCTATCGGGATCAATCATCTCACCTAACATTTCTAGGGGTACTCCCCGGGCCAAATAAGCGGCCACAGCAGCAAAAATATCCCGACCGTGAAAAGTCGTACTAGGGTTAGGGGTGCGCCAATAGGAAGAATTATTGAGATTAACGGCAGATATAGCGGGAGATTGGCTTAAAATACCACTAAATAAACCATTATCTGGCCCGACTAAATAACCACCGGCAAAACGAATCCCTACCCCGCGTCTTTTGCTTCCCACCCCTGGATCTATAACTGCCAGATGAATAGTGCCTTGGGGAAAATATTGATAGGCATTCAGGAGGACAAAACGACCAGCGTAAAGGTCTTGGGGCGAAATTTGATGATTCAGATCGATCGTGCGAGCATGGGGGGCAATTCCCGCGATTACTCCCTTGATAATGCCCACATAACCGTCCTGTAGTCCAAAATCGCTAGTAAGGGTTATTAGTGCCTGTTCCGTCATTGACTTGTCCCTAGGGTTGCCAACACCGTTAATAAATCTTAACGCCAAATTCAGTAGCTAAAGATACAGTTTACCAAGGAGAATGTTATGATTTAGATATAAGGTAAGTTAAGTCGCTCAAAAGTCTGTCCATCATGAACAAAAATCGTCAGCAAGTCCTAACACAAGCCGCCGTCGCTCATAGGGAAACACTCCGCAGAAATTTACAACACCGACTGGAAGTGGCTAGAGCGCAGGGAAATGAAGCTTTAGTGCGTCAATTGGAAGCAGAGGCGGCCTATTTGCACCTTCGTTAGATTTAATCGGTGTTTAGTCATCGGAAATTTTGGGTCTGAAACCCCGCCGTTCTAGGTTGGCTTTACGTTAGAATTAAAAGGCCAGTCTCGAAAACCAAGTGGACGGCGCAGCACCTTGAAAACTCGGCTTAGGG
>NZ_SFBV01000331.1:0-17666 GCF_007095585.1 Microcystis sp. M_OC_Ca_00000000_C217Col | reverse complement strand
TTAACCCATGGTGTCTCTTCAGTTGTCAGTGAACAGTTATCAGTTAACAGTGGGGGAAAAACTGATAACTGGTAACTGTTAACTGTTAACTGTTATTGGTGAGTATCTTGTTGAAAAATCTAGCGGGGGCATTCATCCGACATTTTAGGTAAAGTAAAATCAGTCATACACATATCAGACGGCGAGAGCGTATCAAGTAGCTCCGCAACAACCTCCGCCTGTCCTTGTCCTAATAAGCGTTCTAGCCAAATATTCGTATCCAGAAGAAACACTAGCCATTTCTCCATTCAACTGCAAGATGCTGTAACTCAATTGATGTGTAATCGGTTTTAAGCATCCCTGCCCAGTCTTGACGGAGTTTACGTTTTATAGGTTGGTTAGATTTACTTAAAAGTGACTCTACAAACGTTTGTACTTCAACCTTTAACTGGGGCGATAATTGTCTCACCAGTTCTTCTAGTGATTTTGCTGATGTACTCATGTATTTTACCAATTCAACTTTTTGTAGTAGTTGATAACTAATCTACCACCAGTCTAGCATAGGATTTGATGAGAAACAGCACTAATCTTGAAAACCCCTATAACCCAGTATAGCGCCCTAAAGCAAGCCCTCCAACGACATCTAGGGGTGCTACCCAGTGCCTTCGACATCGCACTTAAACCCACAGTTTCAATCAATGTGCATGGTGCGTTCCCCAAAAATCTATTAGTGGAGCAGTAGGAGCCACCTTAGGGAACGCACCCTACAAGATTGCGTACTGCTACGCAGTGCCTTCGGCATCGCACTACGCAGTGCCTTCGGTATCGCACTACAGCTTATTGGTTTAGCATAACGGATAAGTTCAGCGGCGCGCTTTAGCGCGTCCGCTGGAACGAATTGTTAGAACCCCGTTTGGCGATGTAATGTCAGCATCTTTAGGCTGAATGTTTTCTTCCGCAGCCTCTTCAAACAGTGTGAAGTCGGCAATGCTGAATAATGGCAATGAAGCTTTTTTGGATTTCTCATTGACAAAATCACCCATACGATCCGAGCCATTAGCCATCCTATGCAATATTGTTGTAATAGCCTCCTGGCTACGATCAACACCAATCCATTTCCGCCCAAGCTCTGATGCCACCACTAATGTGGTTCCAGACCCTGCATAGCAATCTAGGACAAGATCACCGGGATTTGATGATGCTTCAATAATTCTAGAAAGAAGTGCAGGATTCTTTTCCGTTGGATAGCCGGTTATATGAATGTTTTGATTATGCGCGTCACGAAAGTCCATCCAAATGTCTTGCACTGGAATTCCAGCGCTATTTTCAAGATAGATTTTTCGGCGCGGGTTTCCCGTTGGCGACCAATAAATCTCTCCACGGGCATCCATCTCATCTAGGGTTGACGGTTTATATTGCCAATGCTTTCCGGGTGGCGGCAGCTTGCCTTTCCACTCCCCACCTGTTTCCCCGTTACGGACACCGGGAGCATGGACGGGTACTTTTTTGTATCTGCGCCCATCGGGATCAAGGCATGGATACTCCTTTACTGATTTAACTTCATCCCATGGTTCAATTGGTCGGTTCCATACATAGTTATCGCTCTTTGTGTAGAAAAGAATGTAGTCGGCTACATTTCCGTATGTCTTTCTCGTGTAGTTCTTAGGATTGCACTTCTTGCGCGTTATGCAATTTCGGAAATTTTTCTCTCCGAAAATTTCATCTAAGACGACGCGAAAATGAAAAATCATTCTTTCATCAAGGTGAAGGTATAGCGAACCATCATCGGCCAACAAACGGTGAATTAAAATTAGGCGTTCGCGTAACGTTTCAACAAAATCAGGTCCAACAAGATGATCGTCATAAGCATGGTTTTGTTTTCTTGACTCAAAGGATGATGCAGTTGCAAATGGAGGATCGATGTAAACAAGTTTCACTTTTCCGCTTACGGCTTCATCCTTCGCTAAAGCCGCAAGTACAGCCAAGTTGTCCGCGTGGTAAAGCCTATTATCGCCGCCTGAATATGCCGAATTTGGCGAGTAGTGTCCTGCGGGAAGCGCAAGAATATCTTCTTGTGCCTTTTTTCCGGGGTACTCTAGGCGAAAACCATTAGTGTCCACAGGCGACACCCTTTCTCCTTTTGTACGATTTCCCATGCCTGGAATTGGAACCGCCATACTTAAGACCTCAACCATTCAGATGTGATGCGATCTGGAACCATGCGCAGCGTGACAACCTTTACTCGGTCTGGCCATTGATCTTCGATGTAAGCGTAATCATTCCACATAGAACCAAGTAAGAGGCCTGGGCCGTCATTTACATAGACCACTTTGATATGCGGCAATCCATGACTGTCTGCATAGCCAAGAATCTCTTGGGCAACTTCACGATATTGACCCGTGCGATCATCCTCCTGTGCACCGCCGCGATCTGAGTCGTAGCGAGCCAAACCAATAGCAAGCACTTTCTTGCCTTCATAGATAACGAAATCTACTGGACGATCTGGCTTCGGGTAATCATTAAAAACATTTCCTAGCAGTACATCTTTACCCGCTCTTTCAGGGCCCGTAACAACCAACCCGATATGCTGGCTGCGCAGAACATCGAATAACCTTTCAGTTAAGTCATACCCTTTTTTACCGCGATCCTTGTATTCCCAAAGTACTGCGCATAACGCTTCGTCGGGCATGGGGCGACTGTCAAATTTCTGCTGGACTTCGACAATATTCCTGAAAGCATCACCAAACTGAACACATATTCTATCTGTGTCTGTTTTTTTTTTAACATTTCAACTGGTGTTTGTGGGCTAACGTACTTCTTAAATACACGGCAAAGCTGCGTGCGCATCCACTGATTCCTCGTGTCCATAATAGAGGTGAAAAAGTTAGTGGAAGAATGCGATGTCTTTAGCAATAGCCCAAACTCGACTAGAACTGGCTCATATAATCGGCAAGCGTCCGGAAGAATATCTGGGTAATACTCACCTGTGGCGAGTGTGATCCACGCCTCAGCTTCGGATTTGTAGTCGGAAAATTTTCGTTCTTTTTTCATTGAGCTTGCAGACCCACTATTTAAGAGGTTCTAACTACATATTATACGCCAACTCTATGTATAACACTCTCCAGAGTAACGATATGGGTCAACTTTCGCCATATCACCCCATTTAGGCGCAATCGCCAGAACTTTTCCCTATATCACGCCCAAAAGCGTGTTAGCCAGATTAGCCCACATCGCACTTTAACCCACAGCTTCAATCAATGTGCATGGTGCGTTCCCCAAAATCGATCGCTGGAGCAGTAGGAACCACCTTAGGGAACGAACTCTACGACGATAGCGATTTGCTGAAACCGAGCTCAATACATACTGCTTTCTCTATTTCTTCCCAATAAACGTCTTCTAAAACACCCTGTTTATTCTTAATTCTTTGAGAATCTACAGCCCTCATTTGACTTAAGTTGATGTATCGATCTCCGTCTAGTCCATTCTGCACTGTCGGTGTAATATTGACAACAAAAGGATAAGTCCTTTTCCCGGGCAACAATGGAGCAACTACTGTCGTTGTTCCATTTTGATTGCCAATATCGTTTTGTAAAATCAGGCAAGGACGTTCTTTATCGGTTTCATGACCAACAGCGGGTTTCAGATCGACCCACCAGATCTCTCCTCGCTTATAGGTTAGTCTTCCATTAGGCATTTAGACCGTCGCCCACTGCAATATCCCAGACAGAGATTTCTGCTTGCATCTCTGGATCATTGGCCTGATCTTTATAAGCTTCTTCTAGCTCTTTCATAAAAACCCTTCTCTTCTCTTGCCAGAGAACATCATTTATGAAGCTGCTACGATTGCTTGCTAGTCGATCTACAAATTCCAAAACTTCGTCGTCTAAGGTTATGCTAACTTTCTTACTCATTGCCATAAACTGTTTACGACAGCTTGGTAGGATTAGATCATCATACTAACTAATCCTACATTAATTGTCAATGCCTGCCTCTGATCTGTAAGTAGATTGAAGGCCTAACGACATCTATGGGTGCTACCCAGTGTCTTCGGTATCGCACTTAAACCCACAGTTTCAATCAATGTGCATGGTGCGTTCCCCAAAATCGATCGGTGGAGCAGTAAGAGCCACATTAGGGAACGCACCCTACAACATTGCGATCGCAATGTTGGTTTGAAACCTAACGTCAACGCTCAGCCGCAGCCGTAGCAGTCGGCTGGAGCGTTTGGTTAGCTCCCTCATTCTCACTTCACAGTCAGCCAGAGCAGCGAACTGCAAAACGCCAAACCCAGATAGAGCAGCGATACCGATCGAAACAACATCGTGCCTGGAAGCGTGTTTTTGAAATCTTTGGTCTTCCTTCGCATCAGTAGCAGCGGGAACTCCAAGGCAGACCCGTTCTCAGCTGCTGTTCTGAACATCGGCGAGTTTACGTAGTGTGAAATCTCCTGCATGCGACTAATGAGACTCCTCTGAATTCTGCGAAAGGAACCATCCACAATCCAAAACACCAAAGGCACGATGGCTGTCAACCAGATGAGTGAGTGCAAATTTGGGTCCTTGAGGAACAAGCCAATGCTAGCTGTCCATGTCACGACGGCCCAGTTCTTAACCGACTTGGTGATCTCATCATGTTGACGGATCGCCCCACCGATATGGTTCAGTTCAGCGTTAAGCATCTCCAATTGGATATCAATCAGTCGTTTCGGCTCCGCCATTGTTCTACCTCGGACGCGGCTAACCACATATTATAGGTCAACTTTCTGCCTAAAACTCTCCAGACTAACGATATGGGTCAACTTTCGGTATATCACCTCATTTAGGCGCAACCGCCAGAGCTTTTCCCTATATCACGCCCAAAAGCGTGTTAGCCAGATTAGTATATTGCCAAAAACCTTGTTTAACTAAATTTCTGACAACATAGGCTCATTCTACCGACGATTATTCAATCTGACCGCACCCCTTGATAAAAATTTATCATTATTCGATTCTTTTAATTGTCGGGGCCTTCTGTAAAGATTTTTTACCTGGAAATCCACACCCACCAACAAACGTTTTCAGCAAATCCTAATTCAACCTTTTGCTCCTATACTTTTAGCAGCACAGGAGCAAGGTTGAAAATAAAAATTAATAACTGTCCTCATCGGTGATAACTTCCACGGGAATCACTTCTTCTAACACTTTTTCCTGCATTTCTTGGCGACGAATTGGTATTTTGGTTTTTTCCAATTCTGGTAAAGCGACCAATTCCCGTTGTTTTTCCCGGACAGTATTGGGTAACAACATCGGTAAAGGTTCGGGGGTTTCTAACCAGTAGCTGGCTACCGGTAGGGTATGTTCTAAATCCTCCAATAAACGGGGAATAATCATCACCGCGTGCAGTTCACCGATTTTCTCTGCTTCCCGCATTCCCGCATCAATGGCTACGGCCACATTAGCGACGGAACCCCGGATAATGGCCGTACACAAACCATCCCCAATTGTTTCGTAGGAAGCTAACTGCACATCGGCGGATTTTAACATGGCATCGGCTGCCCCCACCATAGCAGGAAAACCACGGGTTTCCAAGAGACCGATCGACATATTGCTCAGTTTGCTGAAACCCCGTTGACTTTGGGCAATTTCGGCTAAACGGCTACCAATTGGGAAAATTACCTCTAAATTGGGCATTGGTCGGGGAATAACCGATTTAGATACCAATTGTCCGAACTGTGCGGCGGTTTTTGCCCCTTCTTCCACTGCTAACCGCACATCGGCAATATTACCACGCACGATCGCCGTACAGTGACCACCGCCAATTTTTTCGTAACCCACGAGGGTAACTTCTGCCGATTTTAGCATCATATCCGCCGTCCCGACGATCGCCGGAAAGCTGAGGGTAGAGACTAAACCCAAGGCACTATCTTTGGGGTGACGCTTGGTTTTCATCGTCCTTTGACCGGGGTTAGTTGTGGACGAGGGGGGAATGCTTCCATTAACTCTTAATCTAGACATTGAAGATAAACTTGCCCTAACAGGTATGAAGGGGGTGATTGTCAGCTATCCTGTTACTATCTAGTCTATCCTGTTAACCTTAATTGCTATTGAAGATTTTTTAGGGACTAGATAAATTTTAGTTATTGTAGCTTGATCAAGTTGTCTATGACAGAACAGCCTCGCAGTACAGATGATCGAATCAGCGAAACGGAAGCGACCGAATTAATGCGCTCGCTGCTTCATAAGGAAGGAAATTGGGTGAATTGGGGGCAAAAATGTCAAAAACTGCAAAAAGCTGGCTACGATTCCCAGTTAATTTTTGAACAAACCGGTTTTCAAAATGCCCAACAAAATTTAATTATTGTCGCTGCCCAAGTTTTTGAGAGTTTAATCAAAGCGGGGGCAGATGAAGATTTATTAAGTTACTACATCGGGCCGCGCAGTGATGTGCTATACGAATTGCGGATTCTCAACCAAGAACAAAGATTGGGGGCAGCGAAATTAGCGGCAGAAAAAAGGATTGAGGTGGCTGAAGCACACGATATCGCCAAAGCTATCCAAGATTTTTCCCGTTTATCCCAGATTCCCAGTGAATTTACTCGTCATCCTGGAGATGCGATCGCTTACCAGTGTTGGAAACGGGGCAAACAAAAGCGAGATTTAGCCGAAAGAGCGAAATTAATCGCTAAAGGTTTGAAATTTGCCCATTCTGACTCGGCCAGACAGGCGATCGAGTCTTTACTACAAGATTTTACCGTTACTCCCACCCGTAGCGCACCGTTGCTGCCCGTCCATCGTTTACAGGATGAGGACGAATTAGCCAGAATTATTCCTTTAGTAGGAAGATTTCCGGTGACGGTAACTGATATAAAATGCACGGAAAGTCTGAGCGTCGAGGAACCTTTTCGATTGGTAACGGTGGGGGATAAACAAACAATTGTGCCTCTCCCCGGTTGGCAAGCAATTCTCAAGGCGATCGATCCTGTAGCTATTTTATGGCCTAGTGATCAATTACCTCGATCGATTGCCACCAGATCTGAGGAAGTGTTATTAGTGATCGATCGAGTTTTTGCCGAATGGGACGTGAACAATTATTATCTAGTGGAGAAGGATAATGCCGTTTTTTTACAATGGTTTGATAGTTCGCCCGATGTCACCATACTAGGTGAATTGGTCTTGATTTTAAGAGCAAAAAATATCCTTGATGAAAAAAACATCACCGAACCCTGGCAAATGGACGACTAAGTCAGTGATCAGTTATCAGTAAACAGTGATCAGGTTTAAGCTATTAGTTATGAGTGGGAATAAGAAAATAGATATAGCAGTTTTCATCAGAATGAGGTATGAGCAAGGAGCTTAAACCCTTTGTTGGCAAAACTTGTCGATACCTCAGTAACGTGAAAAGCTCTATTAACTGATAACTGATAACTGATAACTGATAACTGATAACTGATAACTGATAACTGATAACTGATAACTGATAACTGATATATGCGTGCAGTAATTTGTGGATATTATGGGAGAGGAAACGGAGGAGATGAGGCATTATTAGTGTCTCTATTGCAGATGCTGCCGTCAGAAATTAAACCTATTGTTTTGTCAAATAATCCCAGAGAAACCAGTCAACGTTATGGAGTGGAAACCTGTCCTAGTCGGGATTGGTGGCAAGTTTTTCAAACTCTTAAAAAAGCCGATATATTTATCTGGGGTGGTGGCAGTTTAATGCAGGATGTCACCAGTTTTGCCAGTCCAATTTATTACGGTGGTTTAATGGCTCTTGCTCAATTATTGGGCTTAAAAACTATTGCTTGGGGGCAGGGAATTGGACCATTAAATAGACCTTTTACCCGTTGGTTAACCAAAAAAGTCTTACAACAATGTAGTTTAGTTAGTGTGCGCGATGATACTTCGGCTCATTTAGTCGCCAATTGGGGTATTAGTCCCATTGTTGCCCCCGATCCAGTATGGGCTTTAGACGCTCAATCAGTCAAGGGATTATCGGATTTACCTGCCCCAAGAATCGCCGTCAATTTACGTCCCCATCCCCTATTAACCCCAGCAAAATTAGATAAATTAACCCAAGCTTTAATTGATTTGCAAACCAGTACGGGGGCATTTATTCTCTTAGTCCCTTTTCAAAAGTCGCGGGATTTGCCCCTCTGTGAAGCTGTAGCACGTCAATTAAGGGAAAATCATCAAATCATTATTTTAGAGGATCCAAGACAGTTAAAAGGCTTATTTCGTGGGGTAGAAATGGTGATCGGAATGCGCTTTCATAGTTTAATTATGGCCGCGGCAGAAGATTGTCGTTGTTTTGCCCTTAGTTATGATCCGAAAGTGTCGCGATTAATTGCCGAAGTACCGATGCCAGGTTGGGAATTAGATCAGTTACCAGAGGCAGTTAATGATATTAGTACCACTTGGATTGATTTTTATGCCAATGGAGAGGGATTAACTAGCGATCGCAAACATTTTTTAATCGATCGAGCTTTAATTCATCGAGAAGTTTTATCTAGATTGGTGAGCTAATTTTTATGTCGAGTGCGATTACCGATGCCAGGGCTATTTCATTCTAAAAAGTCTCAAAATATGCTTAAGTCCTTGTTGTGGCATAGGTTTTGATCAAGGGGAAAGGAGGCACTCGGCACATCCCCATCCTGCTTCGGTCTCGTGTGGGGACTTCCCGTGCCATATTTTCGTTAAGGGTAGTAAAGGGATCGTTAAATCAATCATAAATTGTTATAGTCCATTTCCTCCAGAGCCTAGCATAGAGGGGAAACCTCCTTTATCCCTAGGTAATTGCATGAATGGACTACAACAACAGATTATCAGTCTTGAGCAGAAAGTCGAGCGTCTACAGGATATTGTCGAAAGCCTCAGCCAGCAAATTGCTATCCTAGCTGGGGATAAATCGAGTCATTCCCTGGGAGAATCCCTGGAAATGGTCGGTTTTTCCGAGTTATCCGATAATAGCCTCTACGATCATAAAGATATTCTCCGGGATCACGGTGGCAAACAAGCGCCAGCTGTCAATGGCGATAATTCTTTTGCCGATGAAATCCAAATTCGCCGATTAACGGCACAATTGACAGCGGCCTACAATCGCATTGCTGCTCTCGAAGAACAATTACTCACCTATCGCATCCATTCCTAGTTAATTGCTGCCCAGAGGATTGGGTAAACTGGGCAAGGTGGGATTAGTCGGCAAATTGGGCAAAGGATTGCTATTTTCCAGGGTGGGATTGTTAGCCTCCCCCGATAGCGTCGCTAAAGCCACACGATCACCGCCTACCTGTCGCAGTAGGTCTAAAACCCCAACCACTTCGTTATAACTGGCATTTCTGGAGGCATTCAGTACCATCAGTCCATTGGGACTATATTGATGATAATTCTTGATCGCCTCGAACAACTGGGCGCGAGTCACCATTTGTTTTTCGACGTAGAGTTGTCCGAAATCATCGAGACTAACCACCAACATTTCCCGCATCGGGGTGGTGGCGGTACTAGCTTTCGGTAAATCGAGGCTGATAGCCTGTTGGCGAGATAATCCCACTGCACCAAGAATAAAGAAAGTGAGAATACAGAAAATTACATCGATCAAGGGGATGATATTAACCTGCACATCCTCTTGAATGCGCTGTTGATCATGCCATAATTTGAGCGGACGAGCCGTAATATGGCTACTTTTTGGCTTTTTGTGGTTAAGAGATTTAGTTTCGGCCATGCTTGATAAGGGGGGAGACTTAGCGATCGAGAGGTTTTTCTAGGTTAGCACTGAGGGCGTATTGTTGGTCTTCTTGGTGTAACCAGCGTTGGCGGTAGATAATTTCTAAATCACTGCCGGCCTTGCGAAAAATTCGGGCTTGATTGAACCAGAGTCCCTGAAAAACACGATAGAAAGCGAGGCTAAAAATAGCGACAATTAAGCCGGTAGCGGTGGAAATTAAAGCTTCACTAATACCTAAAGTTACTCCGGCTGTGGAGGAAGTTCCCAGGTCACTTAATTGAATATTGGCCAAAGAGGTAATTAAACCGAGTACCGTCCCTAATAATCCTAACAGGGGAGAAAGGGCAATGACTGCCTCAAGGATTTTATCGCCCCGTTTCATTAGGGATAATTGTTCATCGGCAGCCGATTCGAGGGCAAAGTGAAAAACCTCTGGATCTGGATTTTCTAAGCGCAGGGGTGCGTAGAGATAGCTCCCGATGGGATGATTGCGGGAATCCCTAGCGACTTTTGCCGCCAAATCCCAGTTACGGATGGCCGATTCCATAATGCGATTCAAAATCTGGCCCTCACTGAGGAGAGTACGACTCCAAAACCAAATTCGTTCGATAATAGTGCTAAGAGCTAAAATAGACAGAAAAAGCAGTGGCCACATGGCCACTCCGCCTTTTTGGATTAAATCAGTTATACTCACGAGTTGTTTTGTCCCTCCAATACCGGGCGATTCGGGCTTGATTATTTAGTTTAAGATTTAAGTCGATCAATTGACATTTATAGTTCTTATACCATTTTTCAAAAACTGTCGCCTACTTAGGGTCTGCTGAAAAAGTTTTTCCTGGGGACAGGGTGTGGCCCCCCCAACCCAGGGGGGGTGTAGGGTTTTACCGATTTTGAGGGGGTCAATTACCTAATTTTCAGGGAAAAAGTCCAGGAATTTTCCCCCCGATCACTCCCAGAGCTGGGACTTTTTGATTGACAAAAAGTCTAAAAGTCTTACCCAACAAGGTTTTTAGATTTATTCAGCCAAACCTACTTAAGGCGTTTATCATAAAGATGAAGTATAACCAGATAGGGCATCCTCTGCTGTCTCGGAGTCTCGACTAGGATAGGGAGGCACAATTATTTGTAGGATGGGTTAGCGGTAGCGTAACATAATCGGGCGTTGGGTTTCATGCTTCAACCCAACCTACGTTCATCTTATATTTAATTCCACCCACCTACTTATAGCAGTTATCAGTTTTTTAGTCGTCAGTCGTCGGCTTTTTTTGATCACTGGCCAAAAACCCCACCTTCTGCTGCAAACTAACGTCGTCTCAACAAATTTTTCATCTCTCCCCAGATAGAAAGTTGACCACCTAGACTAGAGGGATGGGTGAAAATTCCTTGACGGGGACTGAATAAAAAGGCCAACATAAATAGGCTAAAAGCGACAAGCACGATCGCCGGTCCAGAGGGTAAATTCCAGTAATAACTTAAATACATCCCACTGATACTAGAAATAATACCCACACCCACACCTAAACCCATGACTTGATGGAGACGGGTAACTAAAAGATAAGCAGTGGCCGCGGGGGTAATCAAAAGGGACAAAACGAGGATTACTCCCACCGCTTGCAGACTAGCAACGATTGTCAGACCGATCAGGAGCATTAAGCCTAAATCTAATAAATTTACTGGTAAACCCGCCGCTTGCGCCCCGATTTTGTCGAAAGTGTAGAATAATAGTTCTTTATACAGGAGCAAAACGGTTAACAAAACGATAACGGCAATAATTAGGGTGTCGCGGATGTCGGCAGCAGTAACACCCAGAATATTGCCGAAGAGAAAGTGATTCAGGTCAATTTTGTTGTTTTTTTGGATGAGAGTGATCAGGGTGATGCCAAGGGCAAAAAAAGCCGAGAAAACGATACCCATGGCCGCATCTTCTTTGATCGGGGAACGATTACGGATCAAGTTAATCAGTAGAGTACTGACCATTGAGGCTAGTAAAGCACCCAGTAGCAGATTAAAATTACCAATAAAAGCGATCGCTAATCCGGGTAGGACCGAGTGACTGATGGCATCGCCCAAGAGGGCCAAACGTTGTACCATCAGGTAGGTTCCCACCACCGCACAAATGATCCCGACGATGATAGCTTCAATTAGGGATCTCTGCATGAAACTATACTGTAAGGGTTCGATTAATCCTGTTAATAGATTGTTGCCCATGAATCTGCCTTGGGGTTAAATTTTTCTGATTCTCGATCGAGGTTTTGCTCCTAGGGTCTATCTTCTAAATCGGGGGAGAAGATAGGTTAGGATTAGGATTAATTGTAAGTTTTTTCGCTCCTAACTGCCGCCATGGATACCCCCGTTCTTTCCTCAACTTTTTTTCTGACTCTCCTGCTCATGGTGGGATTATTCTTTTTTATTCGCGGTTCCGTCAAGGAGCGTATCGAACAGCGTGTCTATCTTACCAGTACCAGTGACGACCAACTATTAGAACAACTGCGAGATTATTTTGACCGACGTTCCTATCAAGTCAAGGCGATCGAACCCGAACAGAATATTGTCAGATTACAGGGTTTTGTGCCGCCTAGCCCCTTTCTAGCGATATTTTTGACAATTTTAGCTGCCTTGGGTTTATTTTGCTTCTCACTGGTGTTATCGGTGTTATTTCCCGATACTAATCCCTATATTTTTGCTCTTGTGGGTTTATCTCCCCTCGCGGGTGTTTTCTATTGGCAAAAAGTCGGCCGTTTAGAGGAAGTGGCTTTTAAAGTAGAAAGCAAATCTCAGCAAACGGAATTAACTGTCAAAGCCCATCGAGACGAGTTAAGACAACTACAAGATAGTTTAACCTTTCTAGAAAGACAATAAGCTTTTTATGTCCTACGAGCGCCTAATTTATCTGGCCGATACCGATGCGGCCGGTGTGGTTTACTTTGCCCATCTTCTCTCGATCTGTCATGAAGCCTACGAGTTTTCTTTAGCACAATTTGGCATCAATATTAAGGATTTTTTGAAAGATTCTCCGGTTGCCCTACCGATTACTCAAGCGGAAATCCAGTTTTTTCGTCCCCTTTTTTGTGGCGATCAAATACAGATTGATTTCACTGCCCGATCCCTGAGCGAAAACGAGTTTCAATTGCAGTATAAAATTTATTTGGCTGAAATCATGGTCGCAAAAGCGAAAACTCGCCATGTGTGCATCGCTCCCACCGCTAGAAAAAGAATCCCTTTTCCGGAATCTTTAAAAAATTGGTTAAGATATTTATCAACCCCAGAGGATACTGGTATTTAAGAGATGATTTGGGCAGATTTAACGATAATTTTAACTAGGGATTGGTGGCACAATGCTTGGCAATTATTTAACCTTAGCACCGGAAGAATTATCTGGAATTCTTTTCTGGCTTTTATCCCCTTTGTCCTCAGCTTTTGGCTATTTCGGATCACCCTCGATCGTTCCCTACTCTGGTGGTTAATTCTCTTAGTTTTTGTGCTTTTTTTACCCAATGCTCCCTATATTCTCACCGATAGCATTCATTTAATCTCTTATGTTCAGGAGGATTACGCCAAAAGTTTAATTTTTTTAGTTTTAATTCCCCAGTATAGCTTCTTTATTTTTATTGGCTTTCAGCTATACGTTCTCTCCTTACTTAATTTAAAAAGTTATTGTCAGCAAAGTCAGCTAAATTCAGCAGTTTTACCCCTAGAAATAACTCTCCATTTTTTAAGTGCGATCGGTATCTATTTAGGAAGGTTTCTCCGACTGAATAGTTGGTATCTAGTCACTCAACCGCAGCAACTATTCTGGAGTTTGCAGAATTTACTGACTAAAAAACCTTTGCTATTCATCTCTGTCTGTTTTTTAATTATTTGGCTACTATACGAAATCAATAAAAGGCTTTACAATCGATTTTTTGGCTACAATTAACGCCTATCGGGAATTTCCACCCTCTCCTAGTCTCTTTCCGATTAATTAAAAGATAGTAGGAAGACAGAGATCAATTGGCCGCAGCGATATTATGATGATGATTAATATTTTTTCTCTCTCATCCCCATGACAAGCGCTGATCAATCTCAACCCCTGCCTAGGGATGACTATTTTCACTACCAAAATTGTTGGTATCCTGTGTTATTCGTGCAGGATTGGCAAAAAAATCCCTACTCTTTCTCTCTTTATGGGCAACCATTGCTAATATTTCGCGATCAGCAGGGAAAATGGGGCTGTTTGCTTGATCGCTGTCCCCATCGCTTGGCTAAACTCTCCACAGGACAGATGATCGCTGGTCGTTTAGAATGTTTGTACCATGGTTGGCAGTTCGAGACGGATGGAAAATGTTCCCATATTCCCCAACTGCCAGTCAATACCCCGATTCCCCGCAATGCCAAGGTTAAATCCTATGGGGTGGTGGAACGTCAGGGAGTCCTCTGGGTTTGGTTAGGAGAAGAGGAAACAGCGAAAGAAAGCGATATTCCTATCATCAAAGACCTAGAAGACCCCAATTGTGTCCATACCGATTATGTCATCGATTTTCCCTATGAACAGGGCTATTTACTCGAAAATCTCCTCGATCCCGCCCATGTTAATATTAGCCATGATCGCAGCGAATTCGGGGCAAAACGGGAAAATGCTCAACCGTTAGCCTTCCAAATCCTCGAAATCTCGGCGCGGGGAATTCGCAGTCAGTGGCGCAATAGCCGCAATCCGCAGGAAAGCTGGAAATATCTGGATTTTATAGCCCCTAATCTCGTTCATTATCGTTTTGCTCTGCCTAATCCCCATTGGTGTGCTGGATTGGCTTTATACGGGATTTCTCTGGGTCAAGGTCGTTCTCGCTTACTGATGCGACGTTACCAAAATTTTGCCGTTAACTCCCGTCAATACCGTTGGCGCTGGTTGGAACATCTGCGTCAAAGTCGCATCCTCGAAGATGATCTACCTTTAATTCAAAGTCAGCAGCAAATGGTGGAAAAGTCAAGAGATAGTTTACAAAAATTATACTTACCCTTAAAAAGTTCCGATGCCTTGGTGATTGAGTTACGTCAATGGTTCGATCGCTATGGGGACTCTTTCCCCTACTATCAAGGCTACACCAGTCAGCGGACAACGGCGATCGATTTATCCGATCCTTTACCCCTCGATCGCTATTCTCGTCACACTGTCCACTGTCGCACCTGTAGCGATGCCCATGAAAAAATGGTAAAAACTAAACAGATCGCAATTTTAATGGGGATATTATTAGCTTTACTGGCAATTTTATCCCCAAATCAGTCTATCTATCAAATTACTGCCCTTATTTTCGCAATTTTGGCTTTGGCAATAGCGATCGCTGCCAATTACACCCGCACAAAATTTGAACGCACCTATGAGAAAAAAGCCCATACCAAACTACACTGATAAGTAGTCGTGCAAAATTAATTTCCTAGTGAAGATAGGCAAGAGGCAAGAGGTGGTTAGATATGTGTAATTAATTTTACTTAGGTACTTAACTAAGATTTCTACTACAAAAATCTGCCTAAATCGAATTCCGTTGTGGCAGTAATTTCTCGAAAACGTTCCTGACTGATAATTAACAATAATCTTTCAGTATAATCCACCGCACCGCGCAATTCTCGTTCTAATCTTGCTAAACCGGCGTTGGCATATTCCTCGAAAATTGTCACTCGCAAAGCTTCCGAATCTACCCCGTGGGGAGACAGAATTTTCGTGTCTTGCAATTCATTGACTGCCAATAATTTGATTAGGGTATCGTAGCCACGAGAAATAAAAATTTCTAGGTTAATAGGTGAGGGTTCCTTCGCTACATTTTCTATCGCCACCCTCTCTTGATATCTTACCCCTAAAGCCGCCGCAAAAGCGATGACATCAGCATAGGTTTGAAAGGGTCCAATTCCCTGATTAAAATTAACTAAGGACTGGACAAATTCCCCTTTATCTCTAGCAATACGAACTCGATGAATGGACATATTTATCAAGCAAAAAGTAAAAAAGTTTACAAAATTCAGGAGATAGAAGTTATCAGTATATATGGACTATTTTATCTATCCCCTATCCGCTATAACTGCTTTAAGGATAAGTTTTAATTAGTCCTTTAGCTTGGTAAACATGAAATTGTTCGATGGCGACACCACCGCGCTTGATCGGAATGACAGCTACTTTAATTATATCTTGGAAATAGGGACGGTAGCGATCGATTATTTCTGGTCTTTCTAGAGAACTATTTGTAGTAATTAATAAACCATTTTTACCGATCCATTCTTGAGGATTAAACCAAATTTGATAACCCCTTTGATCGTTGTTAAAACAGGTGACGGGAATAGGAACTAGGGGATAGAGAGCCATATCTAGCCATGCTGTCACATAAAAATTATGGGTAAAAACGAAGCTAGAATCTTTTAAAAGTGCTAATAATTCGGGCGAATTAGCAAAGCCTTGGCGCAGTTGATCGATATCGACAATTTCCCGAGAAGGGTCCTGTTCTGGGGCAATAATTCCCCCAAAAATTGCGTATTGACTGGGTTTTTGGAAAGTGCCAAAAGTAACGTGAAGCATTGCTATAGATAAAACAGTAACGATAAAAATTCCCGATCCCCATAACCATCTTTTTACCCAGATTCGAGAAGATTGCTGCCAAGTATTGGCCTTTTCTCCTAATAAAATTGTGCAGGACCAGAACCCGGGTAAAATCCAACTAGGGGCGAGATAATGGGAAGCACCCACATAAAGCATTCCCAGGATTAAAGGCAGAGAAACCGAGAGAATTAACCATTTTTTTAGTGATTCTTCTTCTCGATGAAAAAATCTTTTTTTCGAGATAAAGTTAGGAATTTGTTCGGCAAAGCTTTTAAATGTCACCCACCACATCGGCAGACCGAAAGGAGGAAACATCGTGGCGATACTAATGCCAACAACCGAGAGAATACCGAGAATATTAAAGGCTTTGGGTTCTCCAGAAAAACGGTCTTCTAAATGAAAGCGAAAGGAAATCCAATCATGGTTAATATTCCAGTATATAATTGGCAATAAAGTTATCAAAAAGAGAATAAATCCTAATCCCAACCAGGGCGATCTAAATACAGGCCAATAGCGGGGAGTGGTCAGACAAAATAAAACTAAACCAAAGCCCAAAATAAAGCCATGATATTTACTTAAAACCGCCAATCCTACGGCAAGTCCAATATAAGCGAGACGATAGCTAGGATGATAGTTTTTTTCCCGAATTGGCCAGAATTCTTGGGCAGCTAAATAGACTGTTAATGACCAAAAAAAGATTAAAGGACTATCTGGCTGCGAGAGAATCCCGAAGACAATCCCATAGATGGGGATCAGGGTCGCGATCGCTAAAGTCATTCTGGCGACCGGCAGACTGAACAATTTTAAAGCCGTCAGATAGAGCAAGCAGAGGCTGCCAGTATAGAGGAGGAGAGTCCCGAAGCGAATGGTAAATTGATTGACTAATCCCGTGATCCAAGTCCCAAAACCCGTGGAAATCGCTACTATTGGCGGATGATCGAAATAACTCCAATCTAGATTATGGCTGTAAACATAATAATAGGCTTCATCATACCCGGGATAAAGCCCCAGGGCGATGATTGTTCTAAACAGGAGTCCACCGATGAGCAGATAAACGGCAATGCGGTCGCTAATTATTTTGGTCAAAATTCTTACCTCATTTCATCGCTAAAACTGATGTTAGAGACGGGAGATTTTTGAGGTTGCCAGATTCGAGATTTGTGCATCTATGGCAAGGTTAGATTTAAGTGTGATCTTTAGTTACTATATCACCAACTCTGTCATCTCTTAGCCCTTGGCTATCAGCAAACTCTCCCCAGGCGTTGCTGATTTGCGATCTGAAAGAGGATTAAGAGAACGGGGAACGGTAAATTGACATCCTCGCCGCCCTAAAAGTGCGGCGATTCCTAAACCTCACGATTTAAGTTTCTGCTTCCACCACCGTCGCATACCACAGTTAAAAAACCATGTACTGTCTTACACAGAG